>WLIQ01000059.1 GCA_009726135.1 Actinomycetota bacterium
CCACCCTGCACACAATGCGGGGACCTAGCTCAATTGGTAGAGCACCGCCTTTGCAAGGCGGGGGTTAGGGGTTCGATTCCCCTGGTCTCCACAATTATTTATATTTAAATTTTTAAATATAAATTATTTAATTTAGTAATTAATAAAGAGAGTGAGAAAACAAATGAATCAAGCAACTCTTCACACCAGCATGGGCGATATTGTGATTGAACTTTTCCCAAACCACGCGCCTAAAACTGTTGCAAACTTTGTTGAGTTAGCAACTGGTGCAAAAGAGTGGACTGATCCACGCACTGGAAATAAATCAACTGCAAATCTTTATGACGGAACAGTCTTTCACCGCGTCATCGACGGTTTCATGATTCAAGGTGGAGATCCACTTGGTCAAGGAACTGGCGGACCTGGTTACCGTTTCGCAGACGAATTTCATGGAGAGTTAGTTTTTGATCGTCCATACATTCTTGCAATGGCCAACTCTGGTCCAGGAACAAATGGTTCACAGTTCTTTATTACTGTTGCACCAACAACATGGCTTAACCGCAAGCACTCAATCTTCGGTGAAGTTAAGGATTCCGCTAGCCAGGCAGTAGTTGATGCCATCGCTAAAACAAAGGTTGGCGCTCAAGATAAGCCAGCAACACCAATAACAATCAACAGCGTTACCGTTGCTTAAGCGTTCTGCTACTTATTCCTTAATCGCATTAATCTGCGGTGCATATCTTGTTGGAATGGTTTATCCACATTTTCGTGATTTAACGTATCTACCTAGCTTCCAAGCCTTACAAATAAACCATGAGTGGTATCGGCTATTAACCGTGGCATTAGTCCATGGAGGTTTAATGCATCTAGGTTTTAATATGTATGCACTTATGGTTTTGGGTAATCCACTGGAAGAAGCATTTGGCAAAAATAAAATGCTCATGATTTTTTTCTTTTCCTTACTTACTGGTTCGCTCACTTCTGCATACTTCGCACCTATCTACGGACAATCAGTCGGCGCATCGGGTGCGATCTTTGGTTTATTTGGTGCACTAGCAATTGTCGGAAAAAGAATCGGCACAGATACGCGTTCGATCTATGTAATTATCGTCATTAACTTTGTTATTGGTTTTGCTCTTGGGGGGATTGATTGGAAAGCACACTTGGGTGGGCTAGTAGGTGGGCTTATTTCAGCTCAATTAATACTTAATAAACAATAGAAAGTTATCCACAACCGTTACCCACAATGTGGATTGAATTACAACGGTGTAATTAAGAAGGTGTTTAGCGCCAGCGGGTTGCTAGTGTGAAGCCCACACCGATAAAACCAAAACCGATGACCATGTTCCAAGCACCAATACCTGGGATTGGATAGGCAGTCTGAGTCACATAGAAGGCCACGATCCAGAAAAGCCCGATTAAAAACCCTGCAATCATCATTGGGGCTAGCCACTTTGGGCTCTCTAAGGGCGCATGGGGAGCCTCAACGACGACTTCCTGGTTGTGAGCGCGCGCTTCGGCAACTTTCTTACGGAGCTTTGATTTAGGCATACACGAAAGATACACCATGAGTCAGAATGCTCCTATGGCCGCCAAAATCCTAGTCGTCGATAACTACGACTCCTTCGTCTTTAACTTGGTGCAATACCTGCAGCAGCTAGGCGCAGAGTGCACCGTTGTTCGAAACGATGCCGTGGAGGCGCACGATGCCGCTAACTATGACGGCGTACTTATTTCTCCCGGACCTGGAATCCCAGAAAAAGCTGGCGTGAGTGTTGCAATGATTAAATTTTGCGCCGAGAAAAAAATCTCACTCTTTGGTGTGTGCTTAGGTCATCAAGCAATTGGCGTGGCATTTGGCGCAACCGTTTCTCGCGCTCCAGAACTTCTGCATGGAAAAACATCTGAAGTCCACCATCAACAACAAGGTGTACTTGTAGATCTCCCATCACCATTTACTGCAACACGTTATCACTCGTTATGTGTAGAACGTGACACTGTTGGTGCAGATTTAGAAATTACAGGCACAACTGAATCTGGAATTGTGATGTCCATGCGCCATCGCACATTACCAATCGAAGGTGTTCAGTTTCACCCAGAGTCAGTCCTAACCGAGCACGGACATCAAATGTTGGCAAACTGGTTGACAATATGTGGTGATAAGAATGCAAAAACTAAAGCAATAGGTTTATCGCCAGTAATTGGTACTCGTGCTTAAGGTGCTTTGTTAATTGTAATTGTTACTGATTTACCAATTGTCTGTGTTGTACCAGCATCTGGTGCTTGGCGAATAACAATTCCTATGGGTTGGTTTACATCATAAGCATCAAGGGCGTTAACTAAGAACCCAGCTTGAACAAGCAAAGTTCTAGCTTGAATAGCATCAACACCAATAAGCTCAGGAACCACAACCTGACCGCTAGCAATTTGTAAAACAACTCCGCTTCCTGCAGTAATGGTTGAACCAGGCTCGGGTATTACTTTTAATACTGTTCCAAGGGGTTCATCTGAAGGCAAAGCCTCAGTTCGCGAAACAAGCAAACCAACTGCTGATAAGGCCGCACGTGCGTCTATTAATGACATACCTACTAAATCTGCAGGAACTACGGCATCGCCAGGCCCATCAGAAATTGTTAGAACAACACCAGATCCTTTTTGCGCACGCGTAGTCGCAAGTGGAATTTGACTAGCAACTCGATCTAATGGAATTCGCGCATCGTGCGCACGCTGCACAGTGACTACATAATCCTTCAATAGCGCTTGTGCATCGGCTTGGGTTAAACCAACAACGTTTGGGATTTGAGGTGCGTTGTTTGTGTTCTCTGATGGCCGCGTAATAAAGAGCCCTGCGCCAATGAGACCCACCACAACAACTGAACTTAAAGCAGTTACTAAAACCTTTCGGCGAGAAACTTTTACTTTGGGAATAGTTGTTGTTAGCGCTTGGCCAGTGCCAATTTTAAGCAAATCATCAAACATCAATCCGGCAGATTGGTAGCGGTCTTCAGGCTTTTTAGCTAATGCAACAGCGAGAAGGACATCAACACCTTCAGGCAGATCAGCTTGAATTTTACTTGGAGGAATAAGTACGCCCGAAACATGTTGGTATGCGATTGATACAGGAGTATCACCAGTAAATGGCGGCTTACCTGTTAACACTTCGTATAACAAACAACCAGTGGAATAAATATCACTCCGTAAATCTGCAACCTCACCCAATGCTTGCTCGGGAGATAAATACTGTGCGGTACCAACAATATTCCAGGTGCTTGTTAATGTTGCGCCAAGATCGGCCAAAGCACGAGCAATTCCAAAATCCATCACCTTTACATCGCCATGATTTGTAATCATGATGTTTGCAGGTTTGATATCTCGGTGAACGATTCCCCGCTCATGTGAATATTCAAGGGCTGCCAAGATACCTTCGCCAATTTCTAACGCGCGTTTTAATGGAACACGTTCACCTTTATGGATTAAATCACGCAAGGTGTGCCCAGATACAAGCTCCATAACTATGTACGGTGCAGGTTCTTCACCCGAATCATAAACAGCAACAATGCCTGGATGATTTAATCCAGCAGCAGCAAATGCTTCTTTTCTAAAGCGGGCAACAAAAGAAGGATCGCGCGCCAAGTCGCTGCGCAAAACTTTTACCGCAACTTGGCGAGCAAGTCGAGTATCTTCGGCCACATAAACATCAGCCATGCCGCCAGTACCAATCATTTCGCCAAGTTTGTAGCGACCACCAAAGAGCGAGTTAATCATTGCGCCGCTCCTAAAACCTGTTGAGTTGTTATTTCATCACCAGTTATATCGGCAACAATTACAGTGACATTATCAGGTGCACCATTGATATATGTGGCATCAACAAGGGCTTTAACCGCGGCATCTCTATCTGATTTCTTCAGTAAAGTTTTTATCTCTTTAGTTGTTAAAACGCTGGATAAACCATCGCTACATAGTAAAAAACGATCTTTTTCTTTCACTTCATATACCTGTAGTACTGGAACAACAGTGCCTTGACCCATAAGGGCTTGCGTTAAAACAGAGCGCTGAGGGTGATCTGCAATATCGGATTGAGATATTGCGCCCTGATCTAAAAGCTCCTGTATCACTGTGTGGTCATTGCTCAACTGCTCTAAATTATTTGCGCGTAGTCGATAACACCTAGAGTCACCAACATGTAACAAAGCGACGCTATTTTCAATAACCAGCAGTGTGGTGAGAGTTGTTCCCATTCCACGAACTTCGATTAACTCTTCAGCATACTCACCAATCTCGTTATCAATTGTGAAAAGAGAGTTAAGTAATAAATCTTCAATGGAATCTGGATCAATTTCAGAGTTCGTTAATACAGGAGCTAGTTTTTGCAAAGTTTGAATTGCAATCCGTGATGCAACTTCACCACCGGCATGTCCACCCATTCCATCTGCAACAGCAATCAGGCGACCAGAAACAAGTGCAGAATCTTCATTGCCGCTGCGATGTAAACCGTCGACTGAGCGCGCACTGCTCTGGAAATAAATCGCACTCATAGGCATAAGCCTAACCCCTGTTAATCTTTAATCATGAAAATATATGCCCACCGCGGAGCGTCCATAGATTTCCCAGAGATGACAATGGATGCCTATAAAGCCGCAGTTGATCAGGGCGCCGATGGCATGGAGTGCGATGTACGCCTAACTAAAGATAACCAGATGCTTTTGTGGCACGACGCAGACATGAAGCGAACAGCAGGTTATGCAGGCCGCATTGCCGAAATGACTTATCCAGAAATCAAGCAACATTATCCGCAGGCAGTTTTATTAGAGGAATTATTAGAGCTTGCCCGCGATAATAAAAAAGAGTTAGCAATTGAAACAAAACATCCAGTGCCACAAGGCAGTCTGGTAGAAAAGAAAGTTCTAGAGCTATTAGATCAAGAACAATTAGAGACTGAAATAGTTTTAATGTCATTTTCTTGGCTTGCCATTGAAAATATTCGAAAAATCAATCCGCAACAAAAAACTGTGGCGCTTTTGGAAGACAGATTTAATTACTTAATGCAACGATTCACATCAGCGCCAATTCTTGGACCAAGCGTGGAATATCTACGCTCAAATCCAGAAATGAGCCATCAAAGCAAGCCTTTATATGTCTGGACCGTTGATGATGGCGAGGATATGCGTTTTTGCTTGGAAAACGGTGTTGAGGTCCTAATTACAAATAACCCGTCATATGCACGCAAGGTGCTCGGGTATCATTAGCCAGTGAGCACATATGCGTATTTAGGTCCAAAAGGAACATTCACCGAAGCTGCTCTAAAAAAGATCACTTCTTCCAATGATTCACTTATTCCATACGCAAATGTAACTGCGGCCTTAGATGCAGTTCGTGTAGGTAAAGCACACTTTGCATTAGTGCCAATTGAAAACTCTGTTGAAGGTGTTGTCGCCCGTACACTTGATGAGTTAGCAACAGGATCTCCACTTTCAATTGTTGGCGAAGTTACATTGCCAATCTCCTTTGCATTAATGGCAAAGCGCGACACTGTAGATATTCGCCGCATCGCAACTCACCCACATGCCGAAGCCCAATGCCGTGCATATATCGCAAAGAATTATCCTGAAGCCGAACTCATCGCAACGGCATCAACTGCCGCTGCCGCCGAAGCGATTGGCCGCGGTGAATTTGATGCAGCCATTGCAGCCCCTGTTGCCGCAGCTCACTACGGCCTAACGGTTATCGCAGATAACATCGGCGACATCGTTGGGGCGATCACCCGCTTTGTTTTAGTGTCAAAGCCAGCAACTCCACCCAAGGCAACTGGTTTTGACCGCACATCATTAGCCGTCTTTATCGGAATGGATCACGCAGGCGCCCTGCTCGATATCTTGACGGAGTTTGCAAAGCGCGACGTGAACTTAACTTTTATTCAGTCACGTCCTACCGGTCTAGAACTTGGCCATTACCATTTCATTATTGATGCCGAGGGCCACGTAAATGATGCTCCAGTTAAGGAGACGGTCGAAGCGTTGCGAGCCATCTGTGAAGATATTCGCTTCCTTGGTTCATATCCACGAGAAAAGGCTGGCAAATGATTGACCTTAAATATATCCGCGAAAACCCGGATGTAGTTAAGGCATCTCAAAAAGGCCGCGGTGAAGATGAATCGATTGTTGATCAAGTTATAGCCAGCGATGAAATTCGCCGAGTTGCAATTGAAAAATTTGAAAAACTCCGCGCTGAACAGAACACGCTATCTAAATCAGTTGGCCCAGCAAAAGGTGATGAAAAAACTGCTTTACTTGAAAATGCTAAAGCATTAGCAACTAGCGTAAAAGAAGCAGATACAAAGCGCGCAGAAGCAGAAGAACATACAAAGCAACTTGTAATGAAGCTTTCAAATATTCTTGACCCAGCTGCACCAATTGGTGGGGAAGCAGATTTTGTAGTTTTAGAACACATTGGAACGCCGCGCGAATTTGATTTTGAACCAAAGGATCATGTTGAGCTAGGGAAACTACTAGGGGCAATTGATACTGAGCGCGGTGCGAAAGTTGCCGGTTCTCGCTCTTATTACTTAACCGGGTCTGGTGCGCTTTTAGAGTTTGCACTAGTTAACTACGCAATTTCATCTGCAGTAAGCGCTGGTTTCGTTCCCGTCATTCCACCAGTGTTAGTAAATCCTTCAGCAATGGAAGGAACAGGTTTCCTTGGCCAAGCGGCTGAAAATGTTTACCGAATTGAAAAAGATGATGTTTATTTAGTGGGAACTTCTGAAGTTCCATTAGCTGCAATGCACATGGATGAAGTTTTATCCGGAGACAAACTTCCTATGCGCTACGCCGGTTACTCATCATGCTTTAGACGCGAAGCTGGAACCTATGGCAAAGACACACGTGGAATTATCCGTGTGCATCAATTTGATAAAGTTGAAATGTTTTCTTTTTGCCACCCAGACCAAGCTAAAGAAGAGCACGCCCGTATTTTGCAGTGGGAAAAAGATTTCCTTGATGCAATGGAAATCCCTTACCGCGTTATTGATGTGGCATCAGGTGACCTGGGATCAAGTGCCAACCGCAAATTCGACTGTGAAGCATGGATTCCCACACAAAATGCTTATCGCGAAGTTACTAGTACTTCCAACTGCACAGAGTTTCAAGCTCGTCGCCTAAATATCCGCTATAAAGATGGCGAAGGCACAAAAGCAGTTGCCACACTCAACGGAACCCTAGTAGCCATTCCTCGCATGATTGTTGCGATTTTAGAGAATCACCAAAATGCCGATGGGACAGTGAATGTTCCCAAAGCCCTACAACCATTTCTTGGCAAAGAACGATTTGAGTTGGTGTGAGTAAGCGACCTAAATTAATTGCTACAGATTTAGATGGAACTATCGTTCAACACGATGGAACAATTACTCAACGCACAATCGATGCTTTTACTAAAGCGAAAGACCTAGGCGTACATATCTATTTTGTGACTGGCCGCCCACCACGTTGGATGAGTGAAATCCGCGATGCATTTAGTTTTGGTGGCGCAATTTGTGGCAATGGTGCAATGCTCTACGACTTACAAAACAGCAAGGTAACTGAAGAGTGGATGATTTCAATGCCAGACCAGGTAGAAGTTGCCCGCAGAATGCGCGCAGCAATACCAACAATCTCTTTTGCTATTGAAACTCATAGTTATTACCACCGTGAAAAATCGTATATTCCGCGTTGGGATATTGGTTTAGATAATGTTGGTGTAGAGCGCATCGAAGATGTGGCAAAAGGGCCAGTCTTTAAAATGTTGGCGCGTTGCAGTGGTGGCGAACTAACCTCTGATCAAATGCTAGAAATTGCATTACAAGAACTTGATGGTTTAGTCACAGTTACACATTCAAACGCTAATGAATCCTTACTTGAGATTTCAGCGTTAGGAATTTCAAAAGGAACAACACTTGCAAAAGTGGCCGGACGCCTTGGAATAGATGCAGCCGATTGTGTTTCATTTGGCGATAATCCCAATGACTTTCCAATGCTTGCATGGTGCGGCAGATCATTTGCGATGGCTGATGGACATCCTGACGGCATTAAATATGCAAAAGATGTTGCGCCTTCACACCATAGCGATGGAGTTGCAATGGTTATCGAGAAGTTGTTAGAGCTTCCCGCTTAATTTTGCGCCGATTTTCGACTCCAGCGATATTCAGGTAATCTCTCCCACGGAGGGCTCGCATAGCGGCCGAGTGCACCGGTCTTGAAAACCGGCAAACGAAAGTTTCGTGGGTTCAAATCCCACGCCCTCCGCCATTTTTTCTTAGCCTCTGTGGTTGAGTTCATAGCCCTA
>WLIQ01000006.1 GCA_009726135.1 Actinomycetota bacterium
ACGGCAGGAACCAAACCATCGCGACGTGCACGACGTGATGCGCCCTTACCAAATTCGGTACGACGTACGCCGTTGATGCTGATTTCTGCCATTTTAAATCTCCTCTAGGTATCTTTCGGTTACTTCACAAAAGTCCCAGCAGGAAAACTAACCCACACCGTCGATTACGGAAGTAAATTCTTACCCTCGCCGGAACAGTGGCAAGGGTATAAGACGGTGTTCAAATTAAGCAAATCCCTGCTTACGAATGCCCGTCAAAGAGGCTGGTGACTGACCCGTCTTCGAATACTTCGCGGATGGCGCGGGCTAGAAGTGGAGCAATTGAAAGGACGGTCAATCCATCAAACTTTTGATCCTCAGAGATCGGCAGAGTATTTGTAACAACGACTTCTGATGCGCGAGAAGACTTGAGACGTTCTACTGCTGGACCAGAAAGAACTGCATGTGTTGCAGCCATGATGACATCGGCAGCACCAGCATCAAAGAGAGCCTCTACTGCTTTGGTAATTGTTCCGGCGGTATCGATCATGTCATCGATTACTACACATGTTTGGCCCTGCACGTCACCAACTACTCGCCCAGTTGTCGATTCATTAGGGATGCGTGGATCACGAGTTTTATGAATAAATGCAATTGGGCAACCACCTAGTAAATCTGACCAACGCTCTGCCACTCGAACACGACCTGAGTCTGGCGAAACAATTGTTAAGCGAGTGCGATCAACTTTGCTGCCAACATAGTTAGCCAACATTGGAAGTGCAAAGAGATGATCTACAGGACCATCAAAGAAACCTTGAATTTGCGATGTATGTAAATCAACGCACATCAAACGATCTGCGCCAGCTGTTTTGAAAAGATCTGCCATAAGGCGCGCAGTAATTGGTTCACGCCCGCGGCTCTTTTTATCTTGACGTGCATAACCATAAAACGGTGCGACAACAGTGATTCGTTTTGCAGAAGCGCGCTTAAGTGCATCGACCATGATGAGTTGTTCCATGATCTGCTTATTGACAGGAGCTGTGTGGCTTTGTATTACGAAGGCATCACAACCACGAACTGATTCTTCGAAGCGAACAAAGATTTCGCCATTAGCAAAGTCATATGCAGATGTTGGTGTGAGTGGAATGCCAAGCTCTGATGCAACCTCTTCGGCTAATTCTGGAAATCCGCGGCCTGCAAAAAGGCGTAATTTCTTTTCAGAAGTTAAACGGATCTCGCTCATTTATTAGCCTTTCTTCTCTTTAGCTTCGGCGGCTTGTGCTGATTTAGATCCGGCACGCTTGCGCATGACCCAACCTAATACATTTTTCTGCTTAGCTCGGCCAACACCAATAGCTCCGGCCGGAACATTTTCAGTAATGACAGAACCTGCAGCGGTGTATGCCCCATCTCCCACAGTAATTGGCGCTACCAACATTGTGTCGCTACCGATTCGGACATGGTCCCCGATCGTGGTGTGATGCTTTTCTTCACCGTCATAGTTAACAAAGATTGTTGCTGCGCCGATATTGCTGCCTTCTCCGATTGTGGCATCGCCTACATATGAAAGATGTGGAACTTTTGAACCTGTACCAACTGTTGCATTTTTCATTTCAACAAATGCTCCGGCTTTAGTTGCATCTCCAAGGACTGTTCCTGCGCGTAAATAAGTAAATGGACCAACACTTGAGCCTTCACCAATAACGCTATCTATGGCTATCGATTCAAGGACTGATGCACCTTCTTTTACTTGGCAGTTGGTAAGAGTCGTGCGAGGGCCAATGACTGCCCCAGATGCGATTGAAGTAGTTCCATAAATTGCGCTACCTGGGTGAATAGTTACATCGTTTGAAATCGAAGCAGTTGCATCTATCCAAGTTGTAGTTGGATCAATAATTGTCACACCGGCTTGCATCCAGTAATCGTTGATTCGATCGCGTAACAATGCAGCAGACTCAGCTAATTGAACTCGGTCATTCACGCCCAGAATTTCAGTGAAATCATCGAGCATGATTGCTGCAACTGATGCACCTTCGGCCTTTAAAATTCCAATAACATCAGTTAAATACAGCTCTCCTTGAGCATTTGAATTATTGAGTTTGCCAATTGAGGCTGCTAAGGCAGCGCCATCAAAGGCATAAACGCCTGAGTTAATTTCAAAGATAAAACGCTGTTCATCTGTGGCATCTTTTTCTTCAACAATCATTAATAATTCATCAGCATCATCACGAATGATGCGACCGTAGCCTGTTGGATCTGGATGCTCTGCGGTTAAAACAGATGCGGTGAATTTTCCTGCATTATGTGCAGCTACAAAGGCGGCAAGTGATTCACCAGTGAGCATTGGTGTGTCACCGGCTAAAACTAATACGGTTCCCTTCGGACTAGAACCTGCGAGCGCTAATTGCGCAGCATGACCGGTTCCACCACGGTGTTCTTGAAAAACAGTTGAGGCTTTTGGTGCGATTAAAGTTATGTGTTCTTCAACTGCGGTGCGATCTGAACCGACAACTATACGAACTTCTTTAGCGTTCAATTCATTGACTGCGTTGACAACGTGTCCGAGTAATGAACGTCCTGCAACGCTATGGAGAACTTTGGCTTTAGCCGATTTCATCCGTGTGCCTTCGCCAGCTGCGAGAACGATCACGGTTTCTACGGTCACGAGTGAATCCTATCGGTGGCTCCGCCTTTTTCTTTCGGCTTCGCTTGTCGCTCCGCCACCAGGTATCGATCCTGGACCCTGGGCTTCAAAGGCCCATGTGCTAGCCACTACACAATGGCGGAACACGTATTCTCCCTCATAAATGGGGATGGTTGTGACCACATCGCCTGTCCTTTACGAGATTACTTTTGCCCCTGGAACTGGGCCAATTGCGCGTACAACGCTGCCAACTACTCCACTCGCCGTCAGTGCCACTGTTAAATCCAGGCTTGCTTCTTCGTCTGCGACAAGAAAAGCAACGGTTGGCCCTGATCCTGAAACTAACGCCCCGAGTGCTCCATATTCCTGTCCAACATCTAAAACTAAACGAAGTGCTGGGCGCAGTGAACATGCCGCTGGTTGTAAATCATTGACTAAAGCCGCACCAACAGATTCTGCATCTGCAGCCAACAACGCCTGCATCAACGCTTCATTAGTTTGAGGTTCAACAATTTCTAGACCCGTTCGTAAGCGATCACATTCTGCATAAACCGCTGGTGTTGATAATCCATGAGAGGAAAGAGCTAGAACCCAATGATAAGTACCTCTGGATAGCGCTGATGTTAATTGATCGCCATGACCTGTTCCAATTGCAGTTCCGCCATTGAGCATGAAGGGAACATCGCTACCTAACCTTGCGGCCATATCCGACATTTCTTCACGGCTCATATTCAGTGAATATAAATAATCAATTGCAACAATTGTTCCTGCTGCATCTGCGCTTCCTCCGGCCATTCCTCCAGCAACTGGAATTGATTTCCTTATCTCTAGGTGTGCATCGATTTCAATATCATATTCTTTTGCCATTAATGCGGCAGCTTGGGCAGCTAGGTTACTGGCATCGGATGGAACCCCATGTATCTGATCGCCAGTGATTGAAACAGTGAGTCCAGATTTTGGTTCTGCCAAAGTTAATGTGATTTCATCAAAGATAGAAATTGCCTGAAAAACTGAAACCAAATTGTGAAAGCCATCTTCTTCACGTGGGCCAACCGAGAGTTGCAAATTGACCTTTGCAGGTGTCCGCACAGTTACGGTTTTTATTGGCATGAATTGACCTTAATGTGTTGGCTAGAAAATGTCAGGTGCAACTGCAGCGATGGCGCAAAATCCGCCAATTTCTAATGCTTCACCGCGAAGCGTTGGATCGATATGTGCACGGTTAAGAATCTCTTCGGCTGCAGACGAGGAGCCATATAGGCCAGATAGGGCTGAGCGCAGCATCTTTCGGCGCTGGGCAAAAGCAGAATCAATAATCGTGAAAACTTTGCGACGAAGATCTTCATCTCCGGGAGTTTGACGGCGCGTAAATGAAACTAATTTTGAATCAACATTAGGGGCTGGCCAAAATACTGAGCGCGAAACTGAGCCGGCTCCCTTTACTTCGGCCCACCATGCCGCTTTTACCGATGGAATTCCATAATCTTTCGTGCCCGGTTTTGCAGCTAATCGATCGGCAACTTCGGCTTGAACCATTACAACACCTGTACGCAAACTTTGGAATTTTTCTAACATGTGCAACAAGACTGGAACCGAGACGTTATATGGCAAATTTGCAACTAGAACCGTTGGCTGTACGGGCAGGGTTTGAATTGTTAACGCATCTTTGTTAAGTACGGTTAGATTTTCTGGATATTCGAAGAGGTTAGCAACCGTCTTCGGTAGTTGTTCGGCTAAACGCGAATCTATTTCGACCGCCACAACCATTGCAGCGCTTTCCAATAAAGCTAACGTAAGTGAACCTAATCCAGGGCCTATCTCAAGTGCAATATCTGTTGGACCAACGGCTGCGGTGCGAACAATCTTTGTACAGACGTTAGAGTCAATAACAAAGTTTTGTCCAAGAGATTTAGATGGTTTCAAATCTAGTGCTGCTGCAAGTTCACGGATTTGTGCCGCACCTAATAACGTCATGAGGCAAAAGAACCAAATAAGCGTTCAGCGTTGTTACCAAGGGCGGTGGCTAATTCACCAAGGTCAGCATTTCGTTCAATCGCCATTGCCCGAACGATATTTGCAATTTGGGCTGGAGTATTAAGTGCGCCTCGATGTGGCATGGGTGCTAAAAATGGTGAATCGGTTTCAACCAACAATTGCTCAATCGGTACAATTTTTACGGCCTCACGCAGGGCAGGTGCATTTTTAAATGTCATGGTGCCCGCAAAAGAAAGCACATAGCCGCGTTCAACGCAGAGCTTTGCCATCTCTAAATCGCCAGAAAAGCAATGAAAGATAGTCTTTTCGGGAGCACCGACTTCAAGTAAAACTGAAAGAACATCATCATGTGAATCACGATCATGAATTACTAACGCCTTATTTGTTTTCTTAGCTAGTTCAATATGCCATTTAAAGGATTCTTGCTGACGTGCACGTAGTTCTGGAGGAGTACGAAAATAATCTAGGCCAGTTTCACCAATAGCCCTTACGCGAGGGTGCTGCGCTAATTTTTCTATAACCGCCCAATCAGCTTCTAAATCCTTAACTACTGGAGCTTCATTGGGATGCAGCGCTACTGCAGCCAAAACTGATGTATTCCATTTTTCTGCAGCAGCAACGCACCAAGCAGATTGTTCTGCCGAATATCCCACCTGAACGATGCGATCAACGTTTACTGATTTTGCTTCGGCAATTACTTGGCCCACTTCAACTGAATCTGGCGCAGTGTCAGTGATGATCTCCATGTGGGCATGTGCATCAACAGTTGGAGCAGGTAAAGGCTCTGGTAGCGGTGCGCGCGGACGATCAATATCGCGATTGTGGCGATCAGCCATATGTCTTAAGCGTTTGTTTCTAACCGTGGGAACAAAACTGGTGTCTTAGTAACCGTTGCACCAGGTTGCAACTGCCCCCATGTTGCTACAGCACTAATTTTCTGTGCTCCAAGATCGCCAAGAGCGGCTTGTGCACCAAGGCTCTCCCACAAAATCTCGCAGGTATGGGGCATTACCGCGTTGAGTAAAACTGCAAGTGCGCGTAGAGATTCTGCGGTGTTATACAAAATATCTTCAAGAACTTGTTGGTTAGCTGGATCTTTAGCAAGAATCCATGGCTCTTTTTCAGTTACATACCCATTTACTTTTTTACAGAAATCCATAATTGCAAGGATTCCGCCTTGAAAATCTAACTGGCAAATTGCTGCATCAGCTTTTTCAGCCGCAGTTTTAAGCGCCTCTTCAAGGCCAGCATCACTACTTTTTGCCGGCAAAACTCCCCCGCAATATTTTTCAATCATTGCCGCTGAACGTGAAGCCAAATTACCAAAGTCATTTGCTAGCTCTGAAGTATATCTAGCGCTCATGTCTTCCCATGAAAAAGATCCATCATTACCAAATGGAATTGCGCGCAGAAAGTAGTAACGGAAAGCATCTACACCAAAGTGATCAGTAATGTCTTTGGGTGCAATTCCGGTTAACTTGCTTTTACTCATCTTCTCGCCACCAACTAGTAGCCAACCGTGAGCAAAAACTTTCTTAGGAACAGCTAACCCTGCCGCCATCAACATCGCCGGCCAGATCACTGCGTGAAAACGTAAAATATCTTTTCCAACTAAATGAACATCGGCAGGCCAAGTCTGGGCAAATTTCTTGCCACCTTCTGACTCTGGTTCATCAGTTAATCCAACGGCTGTTGCATAGTTAAGCAAAGCATCAAACCAAACATAAACAACTTGATCTGTATCCCATGGAACCGGAATACCCCAGTCAAAAGTTGAACGAGAAATTGAAAGATCGGTGACTCCACCTTCTAAAAATGATACAACTTCATTTCGCGCACTTTCGGGTTGGCAGGCATCTGGGTTATTGCGATAGTGCTCAAGTAAAGGTTGCACAAAAGCTGAAAGTTTGAAGAACCAGTTATTTTCATTAACAAGTTCGATGGGCTTGCTGTGAATTGGGCAGCACTTATTGCCATCGATATCAATTAAATCGCCAGGAAGTTTGAACTCTTCACAGCCAACGCAGTACGGGCCCTCGTACTTGCCTGCATAAATATGACCAGAATCTTTAAGCGACTGCAAAAACTTTTGAACGCGTTGCATGTGACGCGGTTCGGTCGTGCGAATAAAATCATCGTTAGCGATATTGAGTGCTTGCCAATTAGGTTTCCACGCTTCTTCAACTAAACGATCCACCCACGCTTGTGGAGCGGCGTTGTTGTCCTGCGCAGTGCGCATCACTTTTTGGCCATGTTCATCGGTTCCCGTTAAGAACCAGACAGATTCACCTTTTTGACGGTGCCAACGTGTTAAGACATCGCCAGCTACCGTTGTGTAGGCATGGCCAATGTGCGGGGCATCGTTGACGTAATAAATCGGCGTCGTGAGATAAAAGGATTTAGTCACTTGCTCATCTTATTCGCATCAACGACTGCGGCGTAAACCAACCGCTTTGCTATCCCAAATTCTGCTGCGACGGAGGCGATTGCACCTTTGCGATCCATTCCAGCGGCTTCAAATTCACGGACACGGGCCACCATTTCATCAGCCGTTAGTGATGCAGAATCTAAGACAGCGCCTGCAACGACAAGAGTTATTTCGCCGAGCACTTCATTGGCATCTGCCCAGGATGAGAGATCGGATAACGAGCCACGAATAGTTTCTTCATAATGCTTGGTCATTTCGCGACAGATTGCGCCACGTCGATCTGGGCCAAAAACAGATTGCGCATCGGATAAACAATCTCCCAGTCGGTGTGGTGCTTCAAAGAAAACCATGGTGCGCTCTTCGTGTCGAAGTTTTTCAAATATTGCTACTCGTGCACCTGCCGTACGAGGTGGAAAGCCTTCAAAAGTAAATCGATCAGTTGGAAGACCCGATAATGCAACGGCCATTGTTACCGCGCTAGGGCCTGGAATAACAGATACTTCTAGTCCGCGTGCAATTGCTTCGCGCATTAATCGAAATCCTGGATCACTAATCGTGGGCATACCAGCATCTGAAACAACTAATACATGTGATCCTGATTCAAGTTCTGCTAATAGCTCTTGCGTGCGTTCATCTTCATTTCCTTCAAAGAAGGAAAGCACACGGGCAGTGAAAGTGACGCCGATATCTGAACATAATCGATGAAACCTTCTGGAATCCTCGGCGGCGATAATGGTGGCATCTTCAATGGCAGATTTCAGGCGCGCACTTGCATCTGCTGGGTTGCCCAGCGGGGTTGCTGCCAATATCAATGCCACGGGTCCATCATCTCAGTTATTTCTTAACTAATTGCGCATACGATTACACACATGATTGCCGCCATCGCCCCGATTCTCATAGCGATTGCATCCCTTGCGATTCGGTTAATTAATCTGGCAACCCCCAAGGGCTTTGTCTTCGACGAGGTCTATTACGTTGATGGTGCCAAAGATTTTCTAAAATACGGTGTCGAAGTTGCTGGTAGCAAGCCCGAATTTATTGTCCATCCACCAGTTGGAAAATGGTTAATTGCCTCAGGAATCAAACTATTCGGAAGTAATGAATTCGGCTGGCGTTTTGCTACCGCGATCTTTGGAACGCTCCTGATCCTGCTCTTTGCCCGACTAGTACATATTCTTTTTTATTCACCCTTGCTCACTGCTATTGGTGCCTTGCTCATGGCTTGTGATGGATTAGTACTTGTTCATTCACGAACTGCATTGCTCGATCTATTTTTGACGTTTTTTGTTTTATTGGCGGTTTATCTCTGGGCGCAAGAAAGACATTGGTTGGCTGCAATCGCAATTGGCTTGGCAATGGGCACTAAATGGAGCGCACTCTATTACTTGGTTGTTTTACTTTTTATTTCGTTATACAGAATATTCTCAAAGCATCCCTCACGAGATTTACTCAAACCAACTATAATTAAATTTATTCAATACGGATTTCTTCCTTTTTTTATCTACGTCGGCACATGGACTGGTTGGTTTATTAGTAATCGTGGATGGGATCGACAGTGGTCCTCGAACACTCTCTTCTCGTGGATCCACTATCACGCAGAGATGCTCAACTTTCATACCGGATTAACTGAGAAACATTCTTACCAAGCTAATCCTTGGAGCTGGATGATCATGGGACGTCCAACATCTTTTTTCTATGCTTCTCCGAAAAACTGTGGGAGCGATAATTGTGCTCAAGAAGTTCTTGCTATAGGGACGCCATTATTATGGTGGGCTGGAGTATTCGCAGTCGCAGTTGTTATTGGTTTTTGGTTTCGGGCTCTTGCCAAGCGAACAACTGAGCCCGCGCTCAACTTAGTTGTTCTTGGAATCACTGCAGGATATTTGCCATGGTTCTTTTTTCAGCAGCGCACGGTATTTACTTTTTATGCAGTAATTTTTGAACCATTCATGATTCTTGCAATCATCTATTGCATTAAATTACTTCTTGATAGTTCTTTAAATTCAGGCCTCAGACAAGGCCTTGTTGCTGCATTTGTTGTAATCATTTTCTTGAATTTTATCTATTTCTTGCCTTTATTTACCGGTGAGGTAATCACATACGATGCATGGTTGCAACGCATGTGGATGAGTTCGTGGATCTAGTTATTCGTTAGAAGCGCGGGCTTGATTTAACCGAGCAACTGCTTCATCCGCGAGTTGTTGATCAAAGATTTCATCACGTGAAGGTGAAGCCGCTGCCAGGGCTTGTCTCTCAAGCAGTTCTTGCTCTTCACTCCATGCACCAGGAATTGTTAAATCAATAACTCTCTTTGGAATAATCGCTTTTGGCGCACTTACATAAGTAGGTGTTGGAACTTCTGCTGGCTCCCAAGTTTGGCGTTGAGCAGCAGAACCCTTAGGAAGAAGTACAACTCCTTTAAGTTCACGTTGTGACAAAGGAATCCAATGCTCTTGTGATGGCTTTGGTGTTACTACTTCTGACAAGTTTGTTGCTGAAACTCCGGCTGTACGGCGATGGAGTTGTTGAACTCGACGATATTGAACTTTATCGGCGATAGTTTGTCGACGTACATTTGCAATATAAATTAAAATTCCAGTCGTAGGAACTAGTGCGTAAATAAATGGCATCGTATTCATGAACCCACCTACAAGTGTTGTTGTTAGAGAACCTATAAGGATGAAAAACATTATTCTTCGGCGCATTAAGAGCTGTGCAACTTTTGCTTCACGATCTAGATCTATATGTATTGCTCCGCTTCCAGATGCTCCATGAGGTGATGAGCTGGCAACAACAATGAGTGCACTCTTAAATCGCTCAACAGATTTTCCAGAAAATTCGTTGCGGTCATGGATCCAGCGGGGTGCAAAATATGCGACCCACATACCGATGATCGCAACATAAATAAGTCCGGAAGTCATGATGAGCAAAGATAAAGGATTTCGCGTGAATTTCTTGGGATTTAGAGCCTACTTAATGGAGGGATTTTCTTTAACAAATACGACGTGGTCTCTCCAGGCACCGCCGATGTGCAAATACCGCGGCCTTTCGCCTTCAAAAATGTAGTCAGCTTTTTCAGCCACTCGCCGCGACGCTGCGTTCTCAGGGCGTATGTTGATTTCGATTCTATGCAGATTGAGGGCTGAAAATGAATACTCTGTAAGTGCACTCACCGCTTGGGTAGTAAATCCCCGATTGGCATAGTTTTTATCAATCCAATAGCCAATATGACCGCCCCGCAGAGCTCCATAAATTACTCCGCCCAGTGAAATTTGGCCGATTAAATTGCGCTCATGCCAAATGGCAAATGAAAATGAGCGGTTTTGCCTAGCTTCAGAGTTAAGCGTTCGGACCATTTCAAAAAATGAAGGAAGCGGATTGGATTCCTCTACTTCGGAAATAATGGGAATTGTTGCTTCCCATGGCGCTAACCATTCACGATTTTCACTTCGGACATTATTCCAGTGAGTTCGATCTCGAAACCTAAGGGCTTGCAGACGCAGATCTGGGGTTTTAATAACTACTGGCCAAGTGCTCATCATCGCGAACCTAAATGTATCTGCGCTCTAAGACTACGACTGTAACTTCATCGCCAGCCTTGAAGTGAGTCTCTTTTTCGCCTACTGCTATGAAAGCATTGGCATCAGAGAGTGAGGAAATTTCTTCCTGATGTTCTAATGGGAGTACAGATTTTCCATTCTCAGAAAGTGAAGCTCGAATATATGAGCGCATTCCCTTTGATGACTCTATTGCCTTTTCTAATTTCGCTTTAACACTTGGGCGGTGAATTGTTGCGGCACCGAGCATCGTGCGAATCATAGGACGAACAAAAAGTTCAAAAGAAATATAAGAAGCAATCGGATCTCCTGGCAGAGTCACTACAGGAGTTTTATCTGGACCAATAAGGCCAAAATTATGGCGCCCACTCATTTCAATCGCTAAATCTACAGTTGTAATTTCCCCCATATTTGAAATTGTCCGTGTGATTAAATCAAATGAATCATCATGGCGTTCACCTGAAATGATTATTAAATCTGCCCGTACTAATTGATCCTCAATCAGATTCTGTAACTGTGCTTCATCATCTGGAATTGAATGCACCCGGTATGCAACTGCGCCGACTTCACGCACAGCAGTTGTGAGCATCCATGAATTAGTTTCATACTCTTCGTCATCTTTGAGCGTTTTACCAGGTTCAACTAAATCTGGTCCAGCTGACATAACTACTACACGTGGGTGCGGTCTAGTTGGCAAGTGGTCTCGCCCAATCGATGCGGCTAAGCCAATTTGTGTGGAACGTATGCGGCTGCCTGCCTTCATTACTAATCGCTCACCAGCATAAATATCTTCGGACAAGGTTGCTCCGTGTGCATCCAACAGCGGCATCTCAAAGGAATCAAGTGGTTTACAGATCGCCAAAAGTGAAGTCAAAAACTCATCAACCCTCGTGTGCTCTGCCATAATCACACCATACTGTTTGCAGTTAGGAATCTTGGGGATTTAGGCGTGGAAATATGAAGGGGCATCAATGAATCAGAACACACTCAAAAAACAGATGCGGGAACGCTACCGTCGCGAACGGATTCAAAAATTCATGCCTTCCAACTTCAATGTTATTTTGAAATGCCCAGAAATCGTAGCTGCTAGGACTATCTGCTCATATTTTTCATATGACGAAGAGCCAAGCACGACCGAGATTAATCAGGCATTTTTGAAAGATGGAAAAAAACTTCTATTGCCGCGTGTTATAGGTTCAGAGATCGAATGGGTTCAGTGGAATGGCGATGAAAGTGCGTTAAAGATTACAAAGAAATTAACTGAACCAATCGGACCAGCAGTTTCAGATACTAGTGATGTTGGCGCAGTTGTCACTCCTGCGCTTCGAATTGATCAAGAAGGATTTCGAATGGGACAAGGTGGTGGCTTCTATGATCGCGCTCTACCTACTTTACCGGGATGGAAAATTGGCTTAGTTCATGCGGGTGAATTAACAAGTGAAACACTGCCACGCGAATCGCATGACATCGCATTAGACGCTGCGGCAACGCCATCGCTGGTTATTCGATTTAATCGTTAGGTAAATTACGCGCCATAACAATGCGTTGAATTTGATTTGTTCCTTCATAAATTTGAGTCAACTTTGCATCGCGCATCATTCGTTCAACTGGATAATCTGAAACATAACCATACCCACCCAAAATCTGGACAGCGTCAGTTGTTACTTTCATCGCAGTGTCACTAGCGAAACATTTGCTTGCTGCCGAGAAGAAACGCAAATCCTTTTCACCGCTTTCACTCTTTGATGCGGCCACATAAGTCAATTGGCGGGCAGCTTCAATGTTCATCGCCATATCTGCCAACATAAATTGAATACCTTGAAAATCGAAGATCTCTTTACCGAACTGTTTACGCTCATGAGCATACTGCGTGGCAATATCTAATGCTCCTTGAGCAATACCGACTGCTTGAGCTGCAATAGTGATGCGTGTGTGATCAAGGGTGTTCATGGCTAGCATAAATCCCTCACCGACTTCACTGATTCGTCGATCATCTGCCAATTTCACATTGTCGAAATAAACTTCACGCGTTGGAGATCCTCTAAATCCCATCTTCTTTTCTGGTGCACCAAATGAAACTCCCGAATCTGATTTTTCAACCACAAAAGCAGTTATTCCTTTTGAACCTAGTGAGGCATCGCCTTGAGCAATAACAGTGTAAAACTCGGATACGCCAGCGTTTGAAATCCACTTCTTGCTGCCATTGAGAATCCATCCATCACCATCGCGTTCTACTTTCGTGCGAAGTGCAGATGCATCAGAGCCTGCGTCAGATTCTGATAAACAATAAGAAAAGCCTTTGCCTTGCGCTAACTGTGATAACCAACGTTGCTTTTGCTCTTTATTACCACCAAGAATTAAGGGAAGTGAACCAAGTTTATTCACTGCAGGTATTAATGATGCAGCAGCACAAACGCGTGCAACTTCTTCGATGATGATTACTACCGCTAAAGCATCTGCGCCATCGCCACCAAATTCAGTAGGTACGTGCGCGGCAGATAGACCTGCTTTATTTAGTGCATCGGACGCTTCCTGCGGGAATCGATGGTCTTCGTCAACTGCTTTAGCAAATGGCGCGATTTCTTTCTCAGCTAAGGCTCGCACACTTGCGCGCAAGTCTCTGTATTCACTTGGAATATCAAAAAGTTTTTCCATTAGTTCTCACTCCTATCGCGTTGTGCTAAATCTTGTAAATACTTGTTATACGTTGCTAAATCATCGGGCTGACCCATCGCCGCAGCCCGCTCTGTATTCTTGTCGATTCTCTTTGTTTCGCGCGAATCATCGCGCATCCAACTAATGAAGGTTGCAACTAACGCTAGCAAAATCGGAATTTCACCCATTGCCCAGGCTATTGAGGCTCCGATGCGCTGGTCTGCTAAAAGATCAGTGAGCCATGGAGACTTGAGTGATGCAAAATATCCTCCATCGATAAGCGTTGACTCAGACATCAGGGCTATCGAGAAGAATGCATGAATGCTCATTGCTGCAAATAAAATCACAATGCGAACTAAATGTGGAACTCGACGAGGATTTGGATCTATCCCAATAATTACATGGAAGAAAAGGATTCCAGCAAGTAGAAAATGAATGTTCATAAAGAGATGGCCCACGTGGGACTGCATGAGTGAACCAAAAAGATTGGTGAAGTAAAGAACAAATAATGATCCGTCAAAGAATGCTAGAGCTACTAACGGATTGGTATAAAAAACGGCTAACTTAGAGTGCAAAGCGGCAAGCAGTGAACCTCTTACCCCACGTTCATCAGTATTTCTTGCTTGGGGCAAAGTGCGTAAGGCCAAAGTAATAGGTGCACCTAGGACTATTCCAATTGGTGCGATCATTCCTAGAATCATGTGCGCCACCATGTGATAAGAAAATGCAAAATGTGCGTATAAACCAAGACCACCACTAGTTGCAAAATCTATTGCTGCAATTGCCAGTGAAAAAGAAACTGTGCGACCAACTGGCCATTTATCACCACGTTTAGTGAGCACAACAACACCTTTTATATACAGGGCAACTGCGGTGATAAGTAAGCCAATCATTAAAGCATCTGGCTCATACCCAAGAAAAATTCGGCTCCACGTTGGCGCAGGCGGTGAAGCAATACCTGCAACTGATAACGCCGGATCGAACTTTGGACGCTCTGGACGAATTGGCGCTTGATTTGATGACAACCACGCACCCATTGCAACTGTCACTACCATGACAAGGCTTTCTGCAAATATTAAACGCGCAAAGCCTTTCCAATCGATTGAATCTCGTACTGCTAAATTCTTGCGATGCAAATACCCAATAAAAATCAAAATAATTGTTAGCACTACTTTTCCAATAACTACCCAGGCATAAGTCGTATTCCATGCTTGTTTGAAATCTAATCTCGCCCAAGCATTAACCGTTCCACTTGCGACAACAGCAATGGCTGCCCAAAGGGCTAAAACGCTAAAACGGGGAACTGCTACAGGGCGATCTTCTGGATCAAGTATTGCAAGAGTTATGACGCCACCAACCCATAAGGAAAGTGCAACAACATGGATAAATAGAGATCCAATTGCCAAGGAGTGCGAACCACTAGAGGCTGAGTGACTCTGAAAAATTGGGGCGGTTAATCCGATTAATGTAAGTATAAGTAGAACAATTACGGTTAACACCTTGTTTATTCTGGTTGAGACTGCCGTTACAAATAAGGCAACAATGGATTGAAATAGTAAGTACTGGCCAAGAGTTACTTGTGTAATGAATGAACGCAATACTGTTGAATCTAGGGCTACCGAAAGTGGTTGATCTAAAATTATTGCAAGAGTAAAAACAATTGTTCCAACGCTTCCTATAAACCAAGTCAGTCCTGATATCCACAACATTGTGCGCAGTTTTTGGGATGAAGTTGAAAGTTTTCCATGGGCATCAAGAAGCAAAAAGCCCATTGCCAGAAGTGTTCCAACTACTGCAAAACTACCGATAAGGGATAGATATTTAAAAACTGTGCTTAAAGCAATCATCGGTCCCTAAATAGTTTTCTTGCATACAGTACAAGTCCAATGAGGACAAAAAAAGCGACTACTAGAATAAAAATGATAAATACATTAGTACCCCAGCTACTACTTGCCGGAGTTTGTGATTGCGTAGGAGTCGGGGAAGGCTCATTGGGAGTAATCACACTTGGGGCAGAAAAATTAAATGTAAATGAACCCTCTAATGGAACATCTCCCTCTGAATATAAAACATAAGAAACGCGATAAATTCCTGAATCGGCTAATGATTTTAATCCAATGGTTGCAGTTACATCATTAACAGTGAGAGTTCCATCATCAACTCGAACACCGGCTGGATCTGTCACAACTATTTCATTTGCATCAGGTAGAAGTGCCAGTTGAGATGTGAGAGTGATGGAAGTGGGGGCTGTTGTGACTGTTGATCCACTTATTGGTGATGTAGTAATAAGAGAATTAGCGTTAGCCGATGAAATGCCAATAAAGCCGAATAGGGCTAAAGCCGCAAATAATCGTGTGGTTCGTGTGATCTTCACTTAGCTTCCCCTTCGTAGCTTGGCTCTAAATTCGCGCCAATCGTCTCACTTCTTTAGACTTGGCATCTACCCTTTTTGGGTCACAATTATGAATCGGAGGGTCAGTGCCTACATATCAATATGCATGTAACGCCTGTGCCCACGAATTTGAAGCTTTTCAATCTTTCAGTGATGCCTCTTTAACCCAATGCCCTGAGTGCAAAGGTGAAATTCGAAAGGTTTACTCCGCGGTCGGAGTAGTTTTTAAAGGCTCAGGATTTTATAAAACTGATTCAGCAAAAAAGACAACTGCAAGTGAACCCGTTAAAACAGAACCTGCGCCTGCTGCACCGGCAGCGCCTAAGGCAGATTAATCCTCGTGATGTGGCGGCTTATCTGATTTCATCTCTTCTTCGCGCCGTAGTTGTTCTGCAGCGGCTTCAGGATCAATCTCATCTGAAGTCGTTTTAGGAAAGAGTTCGCTCACAAGTTTAAGTCTACCTCTAAAGGAGTATGTAACGTGTTTGAGAAGCTTGGAAAGTTTATTGTTAAGCGCAGCAAGCTAGTTCTTCTTAGCTTTGTAATTGCCACGATTGTCGCTGGCGCAGTTGGATCCTTGTCTTTTGGCCGTCTTGATTCAGGTGGCTACTCAGACCTTAATAGCGATTCTGCAAAGGCTGCTAAATATGTTGTAGATGTATTCGGTGCCGAAGAACCAGTTGCAGTGATGGTTGTGGACTCTGCAACTTCTACAATTGATGATCCAGCTGTGGCAAGTACAGCAACTGAAATTGAAAAGAAGATTCAAGGCCATAAAGGAACCTCCAAAACTTACTCCTACTGGTCAACCGGTGGATCACCAACCATGAAGTCCAAAGATGGAAAAGCAGGCTTCATCTTGGTGTATTCAGATCTTGATGCTTTTGATTGGGATGGGCTTAGCTCACTAGGAGCATCATTGCAAGAAGAGTTTGATGGTAAGTATAAGAACGTACATATTTACGCATCTGGCGCCGGGGTGATTACATATGCAATTAACCATAAGATTGAAAAAGACTTGATTCTTGCTGAATCAATTGCCATTCCTCTTACATTTCTCCTTCTTGTCTTTGTTTTTGGTGCTCTTGTCGCATCAGCAACACCACTATTTGTTGGTGTAACAGCGATTCTTGGATCTTTCTTTATCATTTACTTATTGACGCTATTCACGAACGTCAGCGTTTTTGCTCTCAATCTCATTACAGGTCTGGGGCTAGGGCTTGGCATCGACTATGCGTTGCTCATGGTGAATCGATTCCGCGAAGAACTTCACAACGGACATAGCGTTGAAGAATCTGTCGTCACAACTGTTGCTACAGCAGGTAAGACAGTTTTCTACTCAGGGCTTACTGTTTTTGTCACCATGGCATCACTGCTCTTCTTCCCACTTGAGTTCTTGAAATCATTTGGTTACGCAGGTGTTGCTGTCATTACATTTGCAGTCATCGGTGCCGTGATTGCTCTTCCTGCACTACTTGCTGTGCTTGGTCAAAAAGTTGATAAGGGCGTTGTGCGAAAGAGTGCAATAACCCCTAAAGAAGATGGACGTTGGGCACATACCGCACGCAATGTTATGCAACGTCCCGTTCCAGTTGTTCTTGCTTGTTTAGTTGTTTTAGGAATATTTGCTGCACCAGTTACTAGTATTTCTTTCGCGCAGGTCGACTCCAGGGTGTTACCTGCATCAAATCCAGCTGCAATTGCATCCCAAATAGTTGACACTCGCTTTGACGGATTAATTGGAAGTCCGATTGAAGTTGTTGTGCCAAATGGTGTTGGACGAGAAAGTGAAATTACTACTTTCTTGGATAAGGTTAAAAAGGTCGACGGAATCGTTCGAGTTGGCGCAATTGAGACCTACAAACAAGATATTCGAGTTCAGGTTATTTCCTCAGTGCCATCTCGAAGCACTGATTCATTACAGGTCATTCACGACATTAGAAGTCTAGAAAAACCTACTGGAACACTCATTGGTGGAGCAGCAGCTGATTTCACTGACTCGCAAGATGGAATTGCTAGAACGCTACCTCTTGCTTTGGGATGGATTGCACTTACTGTTTTGATCCTTATCTTCGTATTTACTGGTTCAATAATTTTGCCGATTAAAGCGGTAATTTTAAATGCGCTTTCATTAGTTGCCACCCTTGGTGCAATTACTTGGATATTTATCGATGGCCATTTGAAGTGGTTGGTAGGTGATTTCACAGTCACTGGAACGTTAGATACCGGTTCAGTGATTCTTGTAGCTGTAGTCGTGTTTGGACTTTCAATGGACTACGAGCTCTTCTTGCTCTCACGTATCCGTGAAGAACATTTAAGTGGCAAGAGCAATGTTGAATCAGTAGCGGTCGGTTTACAACGTTCTGCTCGAATCATCACTGCTGCTGCACTTCTGCTGGCTGTAGTTTTCGCTGCCTTTATGACAAGTGGTGTCACATCAATCAAGATGTTGGGTTTTGGAGTTTCACTGGCTGTCATCTTGGATGCAACATTAGTTCGAGCATTATTGGTACCTGCATTGATGCGCTTATTCGGTGAACGTAACTGGTGGTCTCCAAAATGGATGCAAAAATTTACTCTTAGGCACTAATTTAAGAACGTGTCCCCGGCGGGAGTTGAACCTGCGACCTACCGCTTAGGAGGCGGTAGGAAAAACATCAATTCTTAGCTAGTTTGAATAGAAATCTTACGTTTCACGCTTAAATAGTGGCAAAAGTGAAAATCTCAATTACCACTATGTATCGCTTTGTTCATGGGAATCTATGGGAAAACTACCCTCACCCAAAGAATTTCTCCCCCGAAAGATAGCAGTTATGGGAATTCCCATGACTATTTATTTCTTTGTGATTTTTAGACAACGGGAATTAAAAATGCTTGGGTAAGGGCCTATCCAATAAACCTACATTGAGTTCACTTGTTGGAATCTGTCGATGGCCTGTCGAGCAGACGACGTGGGTTGTGTACCAATAATTGCTGGATAACTTCCTCTGAGAAGTTGTATTCACTCTTAAGTGAAGGAACTACACGGCGTAACAGATGTTCATAACCCATACCGCCGTAGTGTCGCAGTTGCGCTTTGGTCCAAACGTCGCAAGCGATAAGAAGGCTGGAGGCCCAACCTTCGTTGACGAGTGCCGCAAGGTGTTCAAAGCGCTCAAGGTCGCTAGGTGCTTTGAATATACCTAAATAGAATTCTTCTCCGAACGTGTCGTACTCAACCACGGCTCCAGCTTGGAGCACCGACCGGTGATAACCGAGGTCTAGACGCTCGTCCATGTGGCTGAAGATAACGCGATCAGGTGCAACACCGTGCTCCGTGAGGAGAGAGAGGATGTCGAGTGCGTGTTCGCCTCGCGCATCAAGGTGCACATTGACTGCTGCACCGGTGTGCTGTGCGGCTATTCCAGCGGCATGCAGAACCTTTATTTCGCGAGAAGTTATGGGGCTGCCAGTACCAATTTCACCAATAAGTGCTGATTTAATCCCTGTTTCACCAACACCAATAGTGAGTTCTCTTATTAATCCGTGTGCCAACTCATCCACGGTGGATGTATCCACGAAAGCTGGATGTGCATCATGTACGTAATAACCAGTTCCGGCCATAATGTGGAGACCTGTCCGCTCCGAGATTTCAACTAGTTGCTCGACTCTTCGTCCGAACCCCTCACTGGTCAAGTCGACGAGGCCAGTTCCTCCCATCGCAGCGAATCGATTCAGTTCGGTCACTGCAATCTCAGGATCATCGATTATTAGGTTGTCACGAAGACTCAGCAGATTCCATCTGACAAAACCGAGGTTTTCCATGGTGACCATCGGGTCATCCGGGTAGGGCTCGCGAGGTGGAGTCAGCCAAACTGTTGCATCAACAAAGACATGCTCATGCATGCTAGTAACGCCAAGGGTGTCGGCTTCAATGGGGCCGAGAACTGTCTGTATGGGCATTTTTCTATCTCTCTATTCGATGATTATTAATGGTTCGTCATACGCAGGTGGCACCAGTGAACGTGCACCACCCGGCTCTATAACAAAATTATCTTCAAGCTTAAGGACATATGTACCTTCGGCCGTTGTCACTCGTGTCTCTGGCTCTAGAGAAATTACATTTCCAATCTCGAGAACTTTGTCATCGTCCATGAGGTGACCTCGGTAAACAGTCGGGACCTCACAGGAACGAAGGCCAATACCATGGCCCATTGAGTAAGGAGTTCCAGGCAAACCATGAGATATTAAGTAGCTATTCACCGCAGAATCAATTAGAGAAACTCTTACTCCAGCATTAGCAATTTCTTGGCCAATGCGAAGAGCATCTTGAAGAACTTTATAAGCAGCACTTACTGTGGTGTCTGGTTCGCCAACGAAGCAAGTGCGAGTCAAGTCTGAGGCGTAGCCGCCCACTCCATAACAACCTACATCGATAAAGAATGCACCCCGTGGACCTACTTCTACCCCCTGTGGAAACCAACTTTCGGATCCTCGAACATTACACATAGAGTGCGTGAATGCTTCCGCCCCACCAGATAGTTGTCCGGCTGCAATCTGTCCAAGAATCCATGCGTCTGTGTTGTGCTTAGAAGCCTGACTGAAAGCTTTGTGAATAGTGTCGATATTTAATTCGCCCGCCAACTCGAGAAGGCGAATCTCCACCTTCTCCTTCACTGCGCGCAATTCGAAAAGCTCTTTCTCAACGCCAACTATTTCAATGTCTGGAAACTTTTCAGTTAATCCCTGAAGTATGTTCCAGGGAATCCGATCAAATCCCACGCGCTTTGCTCGCCCTCGAAGGAGTTCGAAACCGATATGTTCTATCCAATAGTGCGGGTGCAGCGAGGCGGGAGACCAAGAAGGCACGGGCACACGTCTCAGAATTGGTTTGTTCTGCCCATCAAGTAATTCTTCTTGATCTACATCAGGCACGAGCATTACGCCTTCTGCCTCGCGACTGAAAACTAGTGCGCACCAGTCATTAGCCTCGGAAACTAGCAAACTGCGGTAGTCGGTGGCGTAGCGAATCTGGTCGTGCCCTGTAAGAATCAGGTGATCGAGATTTAGATTGTTCATTAACTCTACGACGCGAGAGGTTCGAGATCGTCGCATGCTCTGCAGATCAATGAGTGAAGGTTCGTTGAGACTCTTCCTGATAGAAGTCACACTAATGACTCAAATCTATCTGGCGGTGTATTCATGACCGCCCCAGTTGTCCAGTTAAGGATCTGGCTGCGTTCACGAAGTATCACTTGTGTCGTGTAGCTAGAACGCTCTTTCTAACAATCACACCTAGAACAAGCACAATAGCCCAACCTGTAAACGCGCCCCAGTTTTGCCACCATGGAATGTCTGGCGTTCTAGGCCATAAAATGACCGGAATCATGAAAATGAGCCACAAAAGAGCGGCTGCATTCACCGACGAATGCCATCGAGGCAACTCGTTCTTATCAATTACGTTACCGCGGCGACGCGCGATCATGGTTCCCACAACTGGGAAGAAGAAGACTATGTAATATCCTGCAGTTGCCAAAGCCAGCAACATGATGTAAATGCCCGAACCAGTAAAGACGAATAACGCTGAAGAGATCACACCAGTCACTAGGACCGCGTTCACCGGCATCTGAGTATTACTCATCTTGACTAGGAAGGCCGACTTCGGGAGGTCGTTATCTCGCGCAAAAGCCCAGATCATGCGTGCCGCTGCCGCTTGGACAGCAACAAGACACGCTACGAACGCAATCGTGAAATCAAACAATACGGCATTGACTAACCATGATGGCCAGATTGCCGACAATGTAAAGACGATAGGATCGGCGACTTTCCCAGCCACAACTTCTTGAAGGTTTGGGATAGCCAAGATAAATGCAAAGCCCGCATATGCCACAGTGATTCCGACGGCAATTAGGGATAGTAAAATTCCTCTAGGAACATCCCGGTGAGGGTTTTTAACCTCTTCTGCGATTGAGGCGGCACTGTCGAAACCAATCAGACCCCATGCGGCATAGGCCATGGCGATCACAATCGGCGCATACATTAAATGCGACCATCCAGGGAAGCTCAGCCCTTGGCTAAATACACTGAGATCGTTCTTACGATAAAAGAACAATAAAACTGTACCAAGACCCAAAGAGCCAACGACCTCAGCCCAAACACACAAGGTCACGAAGATATGCAAAACCCTCTTCCCCCAAGCGTTAGCAATCGTAGAGAACATAATCAAAACTAGAGAGGAGATGACAAGTTGAGTCTGGCTTGCCCCCTTTATGCCAAGCAAAGGCAAAGTAAACTGTGAGGCCTGCAAGGCAATAATTGATAGAGCTACAACCATTGTCACGATGTAGATCCAGCCATGGAACCAGCCCCATCCTTCACTGACCAGACGTCTGGACCACTGGTAGCTACTACCCTCGAAAGGCCATCGGCGAGCAAGGGGGAAGAAGCTCAGTGCAACCAATGATTGACCTAACAGTGTGATTACGAAGCCCCACCAGAACCCAGGGCCTACTGTTGTTAGCCCCAGAGCTAGAACTCCAAAGAGGGCCACAATTGGCGAGATAAAAGCAAAACCTAACGCGAAGGAGTTCCAGAGTGTGAGGTCGCGCTTGAGTCGCGGATCGTCCTGCTCGTTTAGGCCGGAAGAGCTTTGGTGAGTAGACATTTGTTTATTCCCCTTAATCCTGGTTTCAAGAAACTCGTTCCAACCAAAGGCTATGGATGAGCCTGTGAAATAAAACGCTTTAACTATAACGCCCCACTAAGTTATAGCAATCAAGGATAATGTGATTTGCGTCACATTAAATGTATTTTTCCTACTGGCTTATTTTCTACTCACATACGTGACCTCTACAAAGGTATTCCGCTTCGCTCCCTAGATGCCAGATCTCGCAACAAATTCATCCACTTCTCTGGATACGTGTGCGCATCTCCAAACCTACCTAATCCTTACCTATAAGCTTTCAAAAAGAATCTCCGCAAGGCTTCGTGCATGAAATTACCTCCTGAAATTAGCGGGAATACCCAATTCAAATTGAAAAAGAATTTGTGTCCCTAACAGATAGGCATTGAAAACTGCTTGATAGGCCACTAACCTTCTAAAATGTCTCATCAAGAAATAATTCAATTTTCCTTAAATGAATTTGAAAACCTCAAGTCTGAGAAAAAAATCCCTGGTATTGCTTTTGGTTTAATGCACGACGGAAAACTTATCTATTCATCTGGATTGGGCGAAAGTGTTATTGGGAGTGGGAGTCAACCGACTTCAGATACAGTTTTTCGCATCGCCTCTATGACTAAGAGTTTCACAGCCAAGGCCATCTTACTTTTACGCGATAGAGGCTTATTGCAACTTGACACATCAATAACTACATATCTTCCTTGGACTGCAACGATCGGGTTACCTGTTGATTCTGCTCCAATAACTATACGCAATCTTTTAACCATGGGGGCTGGACTTCCATACGACGATCCATGGGGAGATAGGCAAGAAAGCTTACCGGTCTCTGATTTTGATGAAATCGTTAAAAAAGGGTTGGCATTCAATAGGAAAGTTAACACTGGATTCGAATATTCAAATTTGGGATATGCGCTACTTGGCAGAATCATCTCAATGGTGGCTGGAGAAGATTTTGAACAGTTTATGAAGCGAGAAATTATTGATCCATTGGAAATGAAGGCTTCGACTTACATAACAGAGGCCGTGCAAGATGAATTCCGCGCAATGGGTTATGCAAAGTTTGCTTCAGGACTAAGTCCTGAAGCACCAACTAAAAATGGTGCTTTTACCCCTATGGGTGGATTGCACAGCAGCGTGAATGATTTAGCAAAGTGGGTTTCCACATTTCAACTAAACAACAAAACAGAGGAACAAACTCCTTATCGGTATTCTCATTCCGTAGTGGCAAAAGCACTAAATGGGCACCCAGAAAGAATAATTGTAAGTTCATACGGATTTGGATTATTTATCGATGATGACACAGAACTTGGTCGATTTGTTTACCACTCTGGAGGTTATCCGGGTTTTGGTTCTCACATGCGATGGCATCCAGAGTCCGGTTGGGCAATCATCGCTTTAGGAAATCTGACTTATGCACCTATGAGTATTGCCTCTACAAATATCATGAATTATTGTGCTGAAATACACATGAAAACTAGTAAACCAAAGATTGATATTGGCGCTTATACACAAGCGGCCATGATTTCTGTTAATACGCTAATAAACGATTGGGATGATTCTGTTGCAGACAAGTGGTTTGCTGTAAATATGGATTTGGATCAACCGCGTGAGGAGCGGATTGCGGCACTAAGGATATTGACATCTGGAAATTCTAATTGGAAACCGGTGGAAGATTCACTCACTACACCCACCATATCTTTCGCAAAATGGAAGATGGAAAACGACGGAGGCATCATTGAAGTGGAGATGCTTATGAGTCCTGAGAAATTCCCTAAGATTCAGAGATTAATTTTTTTGCCAGCCCATTGAATGTAGCTCTTGAATGTCGACAGTTTTGCTTTGTATTTCGTTCGTGTGTGTTCATATTATTTAACTGTGCGCGGGCAGATGATTGGCGCACTCGATTTAGCAATAATTTATGAACATTCTGATACAACTTGGTAGAACTTGACATATTGCGGTCTATGGGAAAATCTATGGGAAAAATCTTCGCGGTTGCTTGCATTTTCAATAACTCCGTTATTTCACGCGAAGAATAAGTGTCCCCGGCGGGAGTTGAACCTGCGACCTACCGCTTAGGAGGCGGTTGCTCTATCCACTGAGCTACGGGGACTTGGACATGGACAATCTTGTCATGAATTATTGGCAGGGCTAGACTGTTAAAAACAATCGAAAAGGATGTTATTTCCTCATGAGGGGCCAGCAATGAAGGCGCTAGTAATAGGCGCGGGAGGTGTTGGCAGAGCTATTGTCAATATCGCATCACGCAAATCATTTATTTCTTCCATGGTTATTGCAGACCGCGAACTATCGCGCGCAGAGCAAGCCGTAATCCGCGTTAAGGACTCTAGGTTTTCAGCAGCTGAAGTAAATGCTGCAGAGCTAGAAGATATCCGTGCTCTTATTCGTAAAGTAAAACCTGATGTTGTTATTAACGCAGTGGATCCACGTTTTGTTATGCCGATTTTCTTGGCATGTGAAATTGAAAGCACCAACTACATTGATATGGCGATGTCTTTGTCGCGCCCACATGCGCATTATCCAAACTCTGAAACTGGTGTGAAGCTTGGCGATGAACAGTTTGCCCGTGACTGGAACTGGAAAGAGCGCGATATCTATGCCCTCGTTGGTATGGGTATTGAGCCGGGCATGAGCGATGTATTTGCGCGCTATGCCTCCGATTATCTCTTCTCAGTTATTGATTCCATCACAATTATGGATGGATCCAACTTAACCGTTGAAGGTTATGAATTTGCACCTTCATTTTCAATTTGGACAACAATTGAAGAGTGCTTGAACCCTCCAATTGTTTGGGAAGATGGCCGCGGTTGGTACACAACAGAACCATTTAGTGAGATTGAAACCTTTGATTTCCCTGAAGGAATCGGACCTGTTGAGTGCGTAAACGTCGAACATGAAGAAGTTATTTTGATCCCACAGAAAGTTGATGCCAAGAAAGTTAATTTCAAATATGGTCTTGGTGCACAGTTCATTACGACTTTAAAAACTATTCACATGTTAGGACTAGATCGTAAAGATCACGTTGATGTCCAAGGTATTTCAGTCTCACCTCGCGACTTACTTGCGGCATCACTTCCAGATCCAGCAACGCTTGGTTCACGCATGAAGGGAAAAACTTGTGCAGGAGCACTTGTTAAGGGCCTTGATAAAGATGGAAAGCCGTACGCTTGTTATATGTACAACGTCGTGGACAATGAATGGTCGATGAGTGAATATGGCGATCAAGCAGTTGTGTGGCAGACGGCAGTTAATCCTGTAATCGCAATGGAGTTGATCCATAAAGGCATTTGGAAACCTGAAGGTGTTGCAGGCCCAGAATGGTTTGATGCTAAGCCATTCCTTGATTCACTTGAATCCTATGGAACTGAGTGGAAAATTCGTGAAGAAAACATTTGATGTTGTAGTCATCGGATCTGGTTTTGGTGGGTCTGTTTCTGCGCTCCGCCTACGGGAAAAAGGCTACAGCGTTGCGGTCCTAGAGGCAGGAAAGCGTTTTCGCGACAAAGACTTTCCGAAGACTTCTTGGCGAATAAATAAATTTCTATTTGCACCTGGGCTAGGTCTCTATGGCATTCAACGCATTCATGTCTTGCCGGATGTATTGGTATTAGCTGGTGCAGGTGTTGGTGGAGGATCACTGGTCTATGCAAATACTTTGTATCAACCAGGTGATCAATATTTTACGGACAAACAGTGGGCTTCAATAACTAACTGGAAAGAGGAGTTAGAGCCTTGGTATGACCAAGCGCGCAGAATGTTAGGCGTTGCCGAAAATCCATATTTTTCAAATAGCGACCAAGCGATGAAAGATGCGGCTGAAGAAATGGGAGTTGGTCACACATTTAAAATGGCACCTCTCGGAATCTATTTCGGTGACGGCAAAGGTGCACTAAGCAAAGATCCTTTCTTTGGTGGAGTTGGGCCCGACCGCAATGGATGCATGCAGTGTGGTGCCTGTATGACTGGATGCCGACACAATGCTAAAAATACTCTGCCAAAAAACTACTTGGGCTTAGCTGAAAAAGCAGGCGCAGAAGTATTCCCAATGACTACTGCTACAAAAATTGAGAAGTTAGCTTCGGACCAATGGAAGATCTCAACCCGTAAAACCGATGACTGGTTAGGTGAAAAAGGAACTGTCTTTTTTGCCAACGATGTCATTGTTGCCGCTGGAACATTTAATACTCAAAAATTGCTCCACAAAATGAAAGACTCGCAAACCTTGCCCGAACTTTCAGATCGATTGGGTGATCTGTCACGAACTAATAGTGAAGCTTTAACTGGTGCATTAATGCCAAATACTGATATTGACTACAGCGATGGAAGCGCGATTACTTCGTCATTTTTCCCTGACGAACACACGCATATCGAGCCCGTGCGCTATGGCAAAGGATCAAACTTGATGGGTTTATTGCAGACAATCATGACTGATGGTTTCTCTTCACAAGAGCGACGCAAGCAATGGTGGAAGCAGTTTGTGGCCAATCCAAAACTGCTGCAAAAGATTTTGAATGTGCGCCAATGGAGTGAGCGAACCGTCATCGCATTAACGATGCAAAACGTGGATTCCTCAGTGTCTGTACGCGGAAAGAAATCAATATTTGGATGGCATCTAACTTCTACCAACGATCCACAACATCCGAATGCAACATATATTCCTGCCGCAAACGAGGTTGTAAAGCGGATTGCCAATAAACATGGCGGAATTTCAGGTGGTCATATTGGTGATTTGATTGATGCACCATTTACGGCTCACTTTGTTGGTGGGTGCGTGATTGGCAGTGATGTCAATGCCGGAGTTATCGATCCCTATCATCGAGTATGGAACTACCCAACACTTCATATCGTTGATGGTTCAACAATTACTGCAAATCTTGGCGTGAACCCTTCTCTAACAATTACTGCACAAGCAGAACGTGCACTATCTTTTTGGCCTAACAAAGGTGAGGCCGATTCAAGACCTTCGCAAGATCAGCCCTACAGGAGATTACCGGCAGTCGCACCACACGCAGCCTTTGTCCCAATTGGGGCAATCGGTGAACTTAAGAGTAATTAGGAGTTTTATATGGAATCTTGGGCCTTAGTTACTGGTGCTACAGCTGGAATTGGTGAGAGTTTTACTCGCCTGCTTGCACAAAATGGCTATAACTTAATTTTAGTTGCTCGAGATTTACCAAGACTTCAAGAGCGGGCGGCTGCACTTGAAGCAATGTTTGGAATTTCAACAAAAACTATTCAGGCAGATCTTTCAACTGATGCAGGGTGCAAGAGCATTGAGGATTACATTTCGAGCAATCAGATCGAAGTCTTAATAAATAATGCTGGATTTGGAATCAATAAGGCTTTTACTCTTAGCCAACTAGATGCTGAACAAGCTCTTCTAGATGTTCTTGTGCGGACCCCAATGCGCTTGATGCATCAGGTATTGCCCGGAATGAAAGCACGCAACAAAGGTGTCATTATTAATGTTTCCTCCGTTGCAGGCTGGATTGCGGGTGGAACTTATAGTGCGTCAAAGTCATATCTCACAGTTTTATCCGAATCACTTCACACTGAACTTGCATCTACAAATGTGAAAGTATCTGCGTTATGCCCCGGCTTTACTCGAACTGAATTTCATGAACGCGGACGCATGTCGATGAAAGGTCTACCAGCATTTATGTGGCTGAACTCTGACAAACTCGTGGCTACCGCCTGGAAACAGGCTTTAGCTGGAAAGGCCGTCAGTGTTCCCGGATGGCAATATCAACTGCTTACTTTTGTTATGCGCAACGCCCCTCGTCCAATGGTGCGAAAGATTGGCATGAATGTGCGGATCAAACAACGCGGCAAAAAGTAACTTCACAGCGAATTCAATGGCTTACCGGGCGGGTTATCAGGAGATTTTCTGGTTGGGCTGGCTACGATTAGCCCATATTCAATGGAGGTTTTTCTGATGCGTAAATTCGCTTCTATCACTATCGCACTTATAGTCGCTGCCGGCGTAATGGTTGCACTTCCCGCCGACGCCGCAGCCAAGGTTTCAAACGGTGTTGCTTGCACAAAACTCAATGCAACAACATCTGTTAGCGGTAGCAAATACAAGTGTTCAAAAAATCCATTGTCAACGAGCAAGAAACTTACGTGGCTATCCATCGACTGCCTAAATTCCGCAGCTGCGTATACAAAATCTCAAAAAGATTCACTTGTTCTAATCGCAAACTTAACCGCACAAATTCCAGTCATTGATCTTGGAATCACCACTGAGACAGCAAACAAAGCAGAAGCTCAGAAAAAAGTTGATGAAACTAATCTGCGTCTCACCGCAGCTAAAGCCAAGCTCGCGGCAGCTACTATTCCTGCTGATAAAGCGGCATACACATCAGCCGTAGCAGCATGGACATCTGCTGCTCGCCTGTATACAAGTCAAGTCAACAAAATCACTCTCAATATCCGCAAACTCGAAGCTGCAAAATTAGCTGCAACGACTCAACCTGATCAACTTAAGTCTGATGTTGAAAACACAAAGTCGAATGCACAGTTAATTTGTACTAAGGGCTTCTAAAGCCACTCTCAGCATTACTAGAAAGCCCCGTTAGAAATAACGGGGCTTTCCCTATACCTAAAGCCAACTCCCCTGACTTAGATTGAGTAAATGCCGGCTCGACTCTTTCGCATTATTGGGCCTGTTTTACTTCTTCTGCATTTTCTTTCGCATTTCACAGTTTTCGGTAAAAGTAGATGGAGCGAGCTCTATCTCTACAACCTCATTCCTTTTTTTGCGATATTAGTAATTGTTTTAGCAGATCGAATCATCGATCCACTTTCCAAGCCATTACTCATTACTGCAATCTCTTTATGGTTTATTGGCTCACTTTTGGCTAGTGCAGCCTCGTTTTATCATTTATCCATTCCTGCACAATTGTTCTCAAACGTTGCTTATCTTCTTTTTTATCCGTGCGCCATTATTGCTCTACCCCGCCTCATCAGTTCGAGCCAAAAATCAACGGTCCTGGAAGTATTTGATGCCTCGATTGTCGGGCTTGGGTTAGGTGTTCTTGGAACAGTTTTTGTACTCAATCCCGTCTTGCCACATTTTGGAGGAAAACTTACTGATGCAATCTTTGCGCTAGCTTTTCCAATTTGCGATTTGATTCTAATATCACTCACATTGGCAACAATTGTTGCGCATGGTTTTTCACAGAGAAATCTTTTCATGTCTGCTGGAATTATTGCTTTCACGCTTACTGATTTTCTATTTCTCTGGCAGCACATTAACGGAATCTATACATTTGGCTCGATAGTAGATGACGGTTGGCTCCTAGGGCTTTTACTCATTTCAGAAAGCAGTTGGCGCTCTAGCCGAGATGATCAAAATGGATCATCAGTAAATCCAATCTTTATTGCTCTGTCAGTTTTTTTGAGCGCAACTTTGTTAGCACTGAGCGCTCTAAGGCCTGGATCTTTTCCTACTTACATCTTGTTTCCAGCGATTAGTACATTGATGCTGGCTTTTATCCGCATGACAATCGCGCTTAAGCAAGCTAAAAATATTGGGCAGGAAAGAATTTTAGCGAGAACAGATGAGTTGACTGGTCTTCCAAATCGCAGGCGTTTAATTAGTGAGATTGAAGGTTTTATTGGTAAAAACGGTGCACTTTTATTGTTAGATCTTGATGGATTTAAACCCGTTAATGATCTGCATGGACATGAGACTGGGGATAGAGTTTTACAGCAGGCCTCAATGCGTTTTATGCGTGCCTTGCCTCATGGGGCTTTGCTAGCTCGATTAGGTGGGGATGAGTTTGGGGTTTTAATTGAAGGTGACTACGAACATGCAATGGATATCGCACTAGCGCTGCGGGCAACATTGAGTTACCCATTTAATATAGATAGCCACCACATCACAATTGGAGTCAGTATTGGTTTAGCCGAAAATACAGGTTCACCTGATTTACTTCGGCGCGCAGATGATGCGATGTATCGGGCTAAGCGCGAGGGTCTAGGGGTTTGTCGGCTTTAATCTCTTTCAAACGCTCAAGTGATTCTATGCGCTCAACTGCGTGGTCGACTATCCGCTCAGAATATCCCTTGCTGTAACCATCTAAGTAAAGCCACGGTTCATGGATTTCTGCAGCCGATAAATGTGCAAGTTCTGGCACATATTTTCTAATGTAATCACCATTTTCATCGAAACGTTTGCCTTGTTCAATCGGATTAAAAACGCGGTAATAAGGCGATGCATCAGTACCGGTACCTGCAGTCCACTGCCACCCATGTGCATTAGAAGCAACGTCAAAATCAACTAAATGCTCCATAAAGAAATCAGCGCCTAACTGCCACTCTAAATGCAGATCTTTGACTAAAAAGGAGGCAACAACCATGCGCGTGCGGTTATGCATCCAACCTTCGTGGACTAGTTGTCGCATAGCTGCGTCAACGAATGGATAACCAGTTTTACCAGCCTTCCATGCATCAAAGTGAGCATCCGGTTTGTTGTAACGCATGTGGGCAAATTTGGGTGAGTAATAATCATTTTCGGTATGTGGATTATTAAAGAGAACATCAGCATAAAACTCACGCCAAGCAATTTCCTTTCGGAATGTGTCATGAGCTTTACTTTCACCTAACTGTGCAAGGAGTGTTCGGGGGTGAATTTCTCCCCACTTTAAATGCGCACTCAGTTTGCTGGTGCCATCAATTCCAGCCATATTGCGAGCTTCGTCGTAATTATCGAGACCTTTTTTCTGAAAAAACTTCCAACGCTCAAGTGCAGCTTTCTCGCCAGCAGCCGAAATTTGAACACCTTCTGGCATTGGCCAATCTGGAAAATTACGATCAGTAGATGAAGGCTTGACTGCATTAATTTTTTTAGGTACTTCTACGGGTTTGCGCCATCCATGCAGACACCAAGCTCGATAGAAAGGTGTGTACACCTTGTAAGGTGTTGCATCACTTGGTTTTAGTACTCGACCAGGTGCAACTGCATAAGGACTCCCCGTTCTGGTTAATGTAATTCCAGCTGCTTCTATTCGGGCATCACGTGCTGCGCCATATGGTTCATACTCAGCACTTATATGAACAGAAGTTGCGCCGTATCGTTTCATTAACTCAGTAAGAACTTCTACTTGATCCCCCACCATTACGTGCAAGTTATTATTAAGTGATTCATCTAAAGCGCGAAGTGATTGACCCAAATATGCTAGACGCTTGCTTCCTGTTGCATCGATGAGTTTTTTATCCAAAATAAACACTGGAATAATTTCATCGCCCGATGCAATAGCTTCTAATAGCGCTGGGTTATCCCCGATACGTAAATCTCGGCGAAACCACGCAATGCTTCGTTTAGGCGCAGACATGGGTAGATTTAACCAGTATGAAAGAGATAAAGCGCTTCCAAATCCGCGGCGTTGCCGGCGACGTTAAGCGCGTGGATTTTGAAGGCCGAATCGTGGACTACTGGCTACCTAAAGAACGAGCGACCCACTTACTCATCGCACATGACGGGCAAAATGTATTTGATGGACGCACATCTACCCACCGTGGACAAACATGGAAGATGGCGCAATCGGCCAACCGTGTCAGCAAAGAACTAGGCATCACACCCCCAGCAATAATCGGGGTATGGCACAGCAGCACAAAAGAAAATCCTTGGGGCAGGGGCAAAGATTTAGTTCCCCAAAAATACTTTCAAGATGGAATTCCAGTGCATAAAGATTTTGCGCAAGTTTTCCAGCCAGAACTACTGCAGTCTGATTCATATCTTCGCGACATATTTGAAAAATATGTTCCATCGATTGCATCGGGTATTTCTGCTTCTAATACCGCAATGATTGGTTCGTCTATGGGCGGACTTGCAACTCTCTACGCTCTTGCTCAAATGCCTGAAAAATTCTCTACTGCACTTGCCCTTTCAACGCACTGGCCCTTTGGTGGAGATGCATTAGTAGAACGAACAATCAATTCTTTACCTAAACCTGGAACCCATAAAATCTGGATGAGTCATGGAACTAAAGGTTTAGATCGTGAATATGCGCCATTTCAACATCTAGCTGACACGTTAATGCATGGGCGCGGTTATACCCAACATAATTTCATCAGCAAGGTTTATGAACATAGCGGTCACAATGAACGATCTTGGGCTAAGTACTTAGATCAGCCAATACGATTTTGGCTCAATACTTAACGGTGTACTTAATTACTTTCGAAACCAATTTTTCACCTTTAGAATTTGTAGCGATTGCGACTAAATCAAAAGTAGTGCCTGACTTATAAAGTCGATTGTGGATAAAAACTCGATGTAATCCAGCGGCAATATAGTCATCTTTAGTCGTGCGGTGATCTGAAGTTCCAAGAACTTTCCAAACCTTGCCGCTTTGGCGGACGGCAAAAGTCACTTGCACAAAGTCATCACCAGGTACTTTGGCAGTGATCGCAGACCATCCAGGGGTGCGGTAATCAGGCTTTGGTGCGTTTAAATTGATCGCCAAAGGAGTAGTTGATTCAAATGCACTATCTGCTTTTAGAATAACCCAACTGCGCGGTGCCAACTTTAGATCGATGGTTGATGTGCGGGCAGTAACTTGTGCTGCACCAGAAATAGCGGTCCATCCAGAATCCTTAGTTGAGACAGGAATTGTTGCTTCTTGTGCCTCATCATTTGAGTTAAATGCAATAAGAAACTCTTGGTTATCGGCAAAACGGCTAACTGCAAGCACGCTACCGAATCCATACCTCACTTGTTGTGTACCAGATTTTAGTGCCGGATACTTTTTATAAAGCCCCTGTAGCTCAGCTATATTTTCTTCAAGTGGATTCTTAACATCAAAAGCACTTGCACCGCCAATCGGAGCGCCTCCAATACGAACCTCTGATTTCCAATCTTCCACTTGCGTAGCAAACATGTCTTGACGAGCTAACTGGTCCCCCCCATTACCAGTCATGCCTTTTTCATCTCCGTAGTAGAGAACGGGACCACCGCGTAAAGTAAATAGAAGTGCGTTAGCCAATTTCGCCCGTTCCAACAAAATTTGTTGTCCATCACTGCCACTTAAAATTTCAATGAAATGGCCGATGCGTCCCATGTCATGATTGCCTAAAAATGTTGCAAGCGAGTAAGCACTTGTAGTTGGTGAAGTATAGAAATCATCGGTGTTGAAAAGGTCTGCAACATCACTTGCTCCACCACCAGCCTTTGCAAAGCGTGAAACCTTGGCTTGGAATGGGAAATCTAAAACCCCAGGGAAATTCTGCTCTGTAACAAAGGATGCCAAGAAAGGAATATCCGCATCTGCTACTTCACCAAAAATCGGAAAGTTTTCTTTCCTAGCAGCTTTTGCAGTAGCAATAATCTTAGGTAGAAATGCTTTCCAAAACTCAGGGTTAACGTGTTTTGCTGTATCGATTCGGTATCCATCAATATCAAAGCGTGTGATCCAGCTAGACCACAGATCTGTCATGCCCTTTACTACAGCTGGCTTTTCAGTAAAAATGTCATCTAGGCCAACGAAATCGCCTTGAGTAACTGAGGATCCGGACCAGATTGAGTCACCACGGTTGTGATAGTTAGTTAGATCGTTGAGAAAACCTGGCTTCTTGATGTTCTTATCGTATGAGGAAGTGCGTGGAACGTAAGCAAATGATTTATCAGCACACAGCTTAGGAAAGCTTGCCAAACCTGCAACTTTTCCTGGATCAAAGATCTTGCCTGCGCAATTTTTATATGGAAAATCTGATGGCTCGCGGTATGAAGTTGAACCAATCGTGTATTTCACAACGTCAGCTGTATGGTTCACGACGATGTCCACAATGACTTTCATTCCTAATTTGTGTGACGCCGCTACGAAATCTTTGAAATCTTGCTCAGTGCCAAGGTGAGGATCAATTGTTGTGAAATCAACTGCCCAATAACCATGGTAACCAGCAGAACCTTGTTGAACATATTGGTTCTTAACTGGAGGCGTAATCCAAATTGAGTTAAAACCTAAATCTTTTATGTACTGCAAATGATTAGTTAACCCTTTGAAATCTCCACCGTGGTAATAGCCAATATCAGTTGGATCATCGCCACCACCAAGTCGGCCGCCAGTTAAGCCCCCGCCATCATTGTTTGTATCACCGTTTGCAAATCGATCAGTCATTACAAAATAAACTGAATCACCTGCCAATGGCCCACGTGCAACTGGTCGAGCTAGGGCTGCCAAATTTTCAGCGGCTCCAGATGATGTAGCAATCAGTGAAAAAGCGATAGATAGTGCTAGAGCCGCAGAGAGTTTTTTCATTCTACGATCCAGACTCCCTGTGTCGCTTGATCTGAATCGACAGTGAAATTCTTACCCTTGGCTAGCCGACCATAAAGAGTCTTAGTGACTGTGTATCCAAAGCTACTTAGATCAATTGTTGTTTTAACCGGACCACGGGATATAAACACAAGAACTGATTGTTTTTTAGATTCACGCAAATAGACCAAATAATCGTCTTCAACAGCTACCCAACGTAATCCGCCATTTATAAGGGCGTCTTGAGTTCGCCTTAGCTTTACAAGCTCCTTAACTTGTGCGAAAAACTCTAAATCCCATCCGCTCTTATCGTTCCAATTAATCGTGCGCCGCGCGTCTTCACCCCAGGAACCTTCAAGCCCAATTTCATCCCCAGCAAATATTGATGGGACGCCTGGATAAGTAAGCATCATAGTCATTGCAGCTACGTGTGCCGTTTTATCACCCATCACCACTGTTCTAAATCGCGCAGTATCGTGGGAATCTAAAAGCATCATTGATGCAGTCAATGAACGCCAAGGAATTGATGAGTTGAACTCTTTCATCGATGCAACTAATTGCTTTCCAGTAATCTTTGGCATTGCAAATGGAAGACCTTGAAAGCCACCTGTTATTTCTGGGTTGCGGTTAATCCAATTCCAGAATGGCCTCATAAACCCCTGGTAGTTCATGGCTCCTTGCCAACCTAAACCATTGAGATCGCTTGCCTCAAAATCACCGTTTTCGGCAACCAGCCATGTTTGCGGATTAACTTCAGTCATAGCATTTCGAATTCCTTGCATGACTTCAATATGATGATTTTCAGACCCTTGACGGCCAGTCATATTGCCTACGTCAATACGCCAGCCTGCCATTCCATATTTTGGCGAAATCCATTTCTTAACAATTGAATTCTTACCTTCATACATAACTTTTCGCAGTGCCTTTGATGAGAAATTTAATTTTGGTAATGATTCCAAGCCGAACCATCCTACGTATCCCCATTCAATGGATTTATCCCAATAGAAGTAGGAGCGCTCTTTTGATTTCTTATCTTTCTTTGCCTTCGTCAACCACACGTGCCCAGCACCGCAGTGATTAGAGGTTAGATCGCCAAGGATACGGATGTCCTTCTTTTTCGCAGATTTAATTAGAGATTTGAACGCTTCATTACCACCGAGAATCGGGTCAATAACATCAAAACTTGAGGCATCGTAGCGATGGTTTGAACGCGCAGGAAAAAGTGGTGTGAAATAAATACCATTCACACCTAAATCAGTGATGTGGTCTAAGTGCTCAGATACCCCATATAAATCGCCGCCATAGAGCTCTTGACCAGTGTATTTTCCTCGCCCTTGTGGCAATAAGTTCCACTCTCTCGGATGAGCCCAATCTGGCACGATTTCAACTTTGCCAGAGCGGGCAAATCGATCGGGGAAAATCTGATAAAAAACAGATGACTTGATCCATCCTGGGTTATCCGCAATTGCGACTAGCTGAAAATCATTGTTACTGTGAACATCGTGATCAAATAATCCTTTTGCGTTGAGCCATTCATATTTACCTTTGCCTATAAATGCAAACCGGTAATAGTTTTGCAAATTGAGAATCTCTATAGTGACTTGGTACCAAGTTTCAACCGCGTTCTTTTTTGTTTCTTTCATTTCAAATATACGAGGCTCACCATCGTGGTAGATACGAAGCATTGCCTTTTCGAAAAGATAGTCATTCGGGGTTCGAATTTTGAAAGTTACTTTTTCACCAATCTCTGGAGCAATATTGCTGACATAGATTTCACTACCATCGTGATGTGGTTGATTTTTCATTAGCCTTTATTAGCTCCCGCGGTTAAACCTGCAACTACGTGTTTCTGTAAGTATAAGAACAAGATCATTACTGGTACTGAAGCAATAAGTGCACCAGCGGCGAATGGGCCCCAGTGGGCGCTGTATTGACCATCAATATATTGCTGCATACCAACGGCTAGCGTCAATGATTTCTGATTTCCACCTAAAATTACCGATGTAATCAAAAACTCATTCATCGTTCCGATAAATGAGAGCAATGTAATCACTGCCAAGACGGGTCTGGCTAGTGGCAGAATAATTCTGAAATAGATCTGTGCATGTGATGCGCCATCAACCTTGGCTGATTCATCGATTTCAGCTGGAATCGTGTCATAAAAACCTTTAAGCATCCAAGCATTAATTCCAAGAGCACCACCTGCAAAAACAATGATGAGTGCCGAGGTCTGACCCAAAGCTAAGAAGGGGATACTTTTGCCCAGATCAGCCAACATCAAAAATATTGAAGTTGCAGCTAGTAACTGAGGAAACATCTGTACTACCAAAATGGTCATTAAAGTCAGCTTGCGTCCTTTGAATCTAAAGCGACTAAGGGCATAAGCAGCAGTCGCGCCGATAAACATCTGCAAAACAGCATTGGCGGAGGAAATAATTATGGAGTTCTTAAGCCAGGTTAAATACGGCTGATCTGGATTGCCAAATAGGGTTCTAAAATTTTCTAGGCCAGGATTATTTGGAATTAGTTTTTGTGCGCTAAGTGAGCCAATTGTGTCAAAGGATGCGCTAATCATCCAAACAAGTGGGAACAATGCAAAAGCGACAGCAAATATACCAACAGCATGCCGCCAAGCAATTCTCTTGGTCCATTGCGCAGCCGTGAGCGGCTTCTGACGCACTAACTCATTAACAATCATGTCATGTTCTCGATTGTTCGTGACTTTTTGAAACTATAAATAGACATTGAAGCTACGAGTAAAAAGTTGAAGAATGAGACTGCACTTGCAAGTCCGTAGTCATTTCCTTTGCCCGCAGCAAATGCCATTTTGTATGTATAAGAAATCAAAATATCCGTGTGTCCTGCAATTCCTCCAGATGAAATAATTGTTGGACCGCCACCAGTAAGTAGGTATATCGCGCCAAAGTTTGAGAAGTTATAGGCATAACTTGCAATAAGGAGCGGCGCTAGTGTCATAAGAACAAGTGGCAATTTTATCTTAGAGAAAAGTTGACGAGGTGAAGCACCGTCGACCTGTGCAGCTTCGATAACTTCACTTGGTAAGGATTGAATTGCGCCTGTACAAATTAAGAACATATAAGGTGTTCCAGCCCATAACTGAACCAAAAGCACTGCGAATTTCGCCAGCCACGGATCGGATAACCAAGGGATTGGGCTACCCAAAACTCTGTTAATAATTCCGTTATCTTGATTAAACATTCCTGCCCAAACAAGGGTGGAAAGTACTGAAGGCATTGCATAAGGAACAATCAAAAGTGTGCGATAAATCTTCTTCGATTTCATTCTGGGGTGATTGAGTACCAAAGCTAACAAGAACCCAAGAAAGAAAGTAGAGAGCACAACTAAGCCAGCATAAATAAAGGTCCAAGCCAATACTTGAAGCATTGGGCCTCGATAGCGTTCATCATTAATAACTTTAGAGAAGTTTCTCCAACCAACGGTTGTAGTCCAACCTGGTTCAATTTCCTCACCTGCTGCACTGATCATGGAGCCGTTATTATTTGGCGAATAAATGGTGCCAGTTAAAATGTCTGTAACTTGATCCTTAGTTGCATCGTAACTTAAATTCTGCTCGACTAGCTCAACCGCATTAATGTCAGTTACTGAAAAGAATTTACTGTTCCCAATCGGGACTTTAAAATCATTAAACTGATCGAGAATTGCGAACACTTCATCATCTGAAAGTGTTCTAAAACCTGTTACTTTCATGATTCGTCCATCTGAACTAAGTGTTACATCAGAGTCTGGGAGTGGCCTAAATACATCACGCGTTCCAGCACCAAAAGTACCATCGTCGTTCTTGATGATTAAGGTGGTCTTTCCATTGAGGTTATCTTCAGCTACTTGCATATAATTTGTAGTGTTGCCAACAGGTGCAAATGAGTTAGAAACCATCACGCTAATGGCTGTTTCTTTATCTAAGAAGTGTCCGTTGGAATAGTTCGTAAACGCTACATACCCTGTAAAGATTGCGGGATAAACTTGGAACATTAGTAGCAAAATAGTTCCAGGAACTATGTATTTGGTAGCGATTCGCTTCTTACTCAAGAAAACATAATCAAGTATTAAAGTTGAAATTGTGAAATAGATTGCAAATAACCAAGTTTTGTTCGAAATTAGAATCGGTACACACCATACCGTGAAGGCATTTAGCGCACCCAGAAGCATTATCTTGGCGATTAATGCCGGTGTCTTATTGCCAAACTTCACAGTTAATTCTCCCAAAGATAATTAAAAGAGGTAAGGGCGCCGCAAAGGGCGCCCTTACCGACTAACTATTATTAGTTAGCTAATTGCCTTTTTGATGTTAGTTGCTGCTTGAGCAAAGGCTGCTGCTGCAGTTTGCTTTCCATCAGCAACGTTCTTCCAAGCATTGCCCCATGAATCCCATACTGAGTTCATCTGAGGAATGTTTGGCATAGGAGTACCGATTGCACCGTATGCACCGAAAGCTGCTACATCTGGGTTATTTGTAACCTTTGCTGCTGCAGTCTTAAGTGCTGGTAGGCGATCTCCGAGCTTGTAAAGAGCTAATTGGAAGTCATCTGACGCAGCCACCTGTGTAAGGAACTGACGTGCGACAATCTTGTTAGCTGCGAACTTGCTCATCATGAAGCCGTTAACGCCTACGAATGGACGTGAAAGAGTTCCACCAACTGCTGGTACTGATGCAATTGCATATGAAATTCCTGACTTCTTAATGTTTGCAAGGTTCCATGGACCGGTGATCATGTATGGAGCCTTACCTGCGTACCACTGTACGAAGTCGTAGTTCGAAGATTTGCTAATCAAGCCACTTGAATAATAGCCATCTAGCTTTGATGCGTTAGAAGCAAAAGTCTTTGAATAAATTCCAAGATCCTTTGCATTAATACCGCCAGCACCAACTCCAAATACATATCCGCCAAGACCTGAGAACAATGGCATGTTGTGATATGAATCGCCGTAAGGCACTTCAATACCGACCTTAGCTGTTCCAGCTGCCTTCAATGTTGCCCATGTCTTTTCTACGTCAGCAAAAGTTGCAGGGATTGTTGGAGAAAGCTTTGTGTTGACGATTAATGCAATGTTTTCAACGTTGTAAGGAAGTCCATACAGAAGTCCCTTATAAGAGAATCCTTGAATTCCTGATGCTGCATATGCACTCTTATCGATGTTAACCATACGATCAAGAACACCTGATGCTGCAAGCTGACCAACCCAGTCATGTGGACCAACGAGTAGGTCTGGACCTAAGCCCTTTGGAGCTGCAGTAATTAATTCATCTTTGACTTTACCAAAGTCTTTGATAACAACGGTAAGAGTTACACCATTTTTAGCCGCCCATGACGCTCCAGCTTCGCGAAGAGTCTTTGCACGGTTTTCATCTGACCAAATAACAAGTGTCTTACCAGCAGCAGTTGCTGATGGAACAACAAGTGTTGAAACTGCGACGGCTACAGCGGTGATTACACCGAGTATGCCTAAGCGCTTTTTATTCATCTATATCCTCCATGGATGGAATTCACGCATGCGAGGGCATGCGTTATTAGGGCTATTCCACACGTGAAAGCCTGCGTAATCAAATTAGTGAGGCTGAATTAGCACTCAAAAAGCCCAGTTTTATCCGATTGTTATAAAGGATTCCCCTTGCAGGCTGGACTTGCAGTCTTACTTATGGAGCTGCTCTACCGAGCCATCCCAGCCCTTAACGGCTTCAGGTTTGCGCGGAGCCTTGCCAATGTAGCGAGCAGATGGACGAATCAAACGACCAGTGCGCTTTTCTTCCAAGATGTGTGCAGACCAACCTGCAGTGCGCGCGGCGGTAAACATTGAAGTGAACAGGTGCGAAGGAACTTCTGCGAAGTCCAAAATAATTGCGGCCCAAAACTCAACATTAGTTTCTAGAACACGATCTGGTTGACGTTCGCGAAGTTCCTTAAGTGCTGCTTGCTCAAGTGCTTCAGCAACTGCATAACGAGGTGCATTCAATTCTTTAGCTGTGCGGCGCAATGTGCGGGCACGTGGATCTTCTGCGCGATAAACGCGGTGACCAAATCCCATGAGACGTTCTTTGCGATCTAGCAATCCCTTTACATATGCCGTTGCATCGCCAGTCTTTTCAACTTCTTCAATCATGTGTAGCACGCGTGATGGTGCACCACCATGAAGTGGGCCTGACATTGCACCGATTGCACCTGATAATGCAGCTGCAACATCTGCGCCAGTAGATGCAATAACGCGAGCTGTAAATGTTGAAGCATTCATTCCGTGCTCTGCAGCAGAAACAAAATATGCATCAATTGCGCGGACGTGTGCTGGATCCGGTTCCCCGCGCCAGCGAATCATCATGCGCTCTACAACAGTATGTGCCTTATCAATTTCAGATTCTGGAACTATTGGCGCGATCTGCCCGCGTGCAGCTTGTGCTAAATATGAAAGCACCATAACTGATGCACGTGCAAGATTACTGCGGGCTTCTGCGTCATCGATATCTAGAAGCGGTTTAAATCCCCACGCTGGTGCCAACATAGAAATCGCTGCTTGAACATCTACACGCACATCACCTGAGTGCACTGGTAAAGGAAACTTTTCGGCATTTGGAAGTCCTGGATTAAATTCATCATCAACTAATAGTCCCCATACGTTTCCAAATGAAACTCGGCCAACTAGGTCTTCAATATCTACTCCGCGATAGCGAAGAGAACTACCTTCTTTATCTGGCTCTGCAATTTCAGATTCAAAGGCAATTACACCTTCAAGGCCTGGCTTGAAATCATCTGACACGAGGAGCTCCTTTTAACCGAAGTAAAGTTTCTACGGCGCTAATTCTGCCCCCAAATCAGGGGTGCTGACGACCACCCTCATAAGAGGATGCACTCAAGGCTAAAGTGAGGTTCGATACATCCATGGCCGAAAATCAATTTTCCCGCGAAGAGATCCGAGCGATGCGCCGCTCCTACGGTGAGGCTGGACTGACTTCATTAGATGCCGACCCCTTTGTAGCTTTTACCCAATGGCTACAGCAGGCTCATGAGAACCCAATGATTGTTGAAGCTAATGCAATGGTGCTTTCAACTCTAGGTGCTGATCAAGGAATTAGCACTCGCACGGTTTTACTAAAAGATATTTCTGAAGGTGGATTTACTTTCTTCACAAATTATTCATCACGCAAAGCACACGCTATGGAAAATAATGAGCAAGTAAGTTTGTTGTTTCCTTGGTATGCAATGGAACGTCAAGTTGCAATCACTGGTATTTCTGCAAAGGTTTCACAACAAGAGTCAGAAGAATATTTCGCTTCTCGCCCATGGGGTTCTCAAATTGGTGCATGGGCAAGTCATCAATCATCACCTCTTGCATCACGTGAAGAGTTAGAGCAGCGCTACGAAGGTGCAGCAAAGAAATGGCCTGAAGGAACAACCGTTCCTTGCCCTTCGCATTGGGGAGGTTTTCGTGTGGAACCGCTATCAATTGAATTTTGGCAGGGGCGTTATTCCAGATTGCATGATCGATTGCGCTATGAGAGGGCTAACACAGATGGCGATTGGGGGTTGAATAGGTACTACCCATAGTCTTATCTCATGAGCGCAGAAATAATTATTCCCTCAGAGTTAAAACCGATAGATGGACGTTTCGGTTGTGGGCCATCAAAGATACGCCCTGAAGCATTAGCTGCCCTTTCTGCAAGCGGAACATCGATTCTTGGAACTTCTCACCGACAAAAACCAGTAAAGAATGTTGTTAAGCGCGTTCGTGAAGGTCTGCATTCACTATTTAATCTGCCTGATGGTTATGAAGTAATTCTTGGTAATGGTGGCTCAACTGCATTTTGGGATATAGCAACTCTTAACTTGATCGAAAACCGCTCGCAGCACTTAGTTTTTGGTGAGTTTTCTTCGAAGTTTGCAACTGCGGCGAAAGAAGCACCATTTCTTGGTGAACCAACGGTGATTAAAACTGAACCCGGTTCACACCCGCTCGCCGTTACCGAGCCCGGAATTGATGTTTATGCGCTGACTCATAATGAAACTAGCACTGGTGTTTCCATGCCAATAGTTCGACCAACTGGCACGGACGGCGCTCTAGTTCTGGTGGATGCAACTAGCGCCGCCGGTGGGTTATTGGTGGATCCAAAAGAGTTTGATACGTATTACTTCGCTCCACAAAAATCTTTCGCATCCGATGGCGGCCTATGGATTGCCATCATGAGTCCTGCGGCTATTGCCCGTGTTGAAAAAATCAAAGCAAGCGGCCGTTGGATTCCAGCCTTCTTTGATTTATCAATTGCTATCGAAAATTCTCGCCTGGATCAGACATATAACACTCCAGCCGTTGCAACCTTTATGTTGCTAGCCGAACAAATCGAATGGATGAATTCAAACGGCGGACTTTCCTTTGCTGCTGGCCGTAGTGAAAAATCTTCAAATATCTTATACACATGGGCAGAAAAAACTAGTTACACAAGACCTTTTGTAATAGATCCAGCAATGCGATCAAAAGTTGTTGGAACAATTAACTTTGATGATGCTATCGATGCAACAAAGATTGCAACAGCGCTTCGAGCCAATGGAATCGTTGACACTGAGCCTTACCGCAAGCTTGGCAAAAACCAACTGCGAATTGGCATGTTCCCAGCAGTTGAGCCAAGTGATGTTGAAGCATTGACCAAATGCATCGAATTCGTAGTATCTGCGCTTTAATACACCGTGCCTAAAACTTTTCAGCGAGATCGTTTTTTTTGGATAGTCGCTACCCAAACTGCGATTGTTAATTTTTACTTGGGTGGATTTGGCCCAGCGCAATCACTCCTGCGCGCCGATCAAGGAACTTCTCTGACTCTTGCAGGTTTGCATGGCACAGCTATGGGAGTTGCATCAATTGCCGCCGGATATGCCAACCCACATTTAGCTCATAGATTTGGTCGTGCAAAGTCACAATGGATCGGCTTGGGAATCTTCCTTCTGGGACTTTTCCTTTTTGTTATCTCACCACCAATCATTCTTACCATCCCTGCAACTTTGATAACTGGCTTTGGTACATCGATAGTAATTAACACCATGCTCACTTCTATGTCCCACCATTATGGAAAAGCTGCTGAGGTTGCAATACCCCAGGCAAATGGAATCGCTTCTATCGGTTTCGTAATTGGAACCGCGCTCATTGGAACAATTGCATCACTCTATCGAGATTTTTGGCGCTTAGGCTTATTACTAGCTCTCCCAGTTGCATTGATTCTAGTTCTGTTAGGCCGCACTAAAGAAGTTGAAGATCACGTACCTGATGAAAGTGGCCCACAAAGTGGAAAGATGTCAACAAAGTTTTGGTTAGCTTGGTTGAGTTTCGTTGCTTGTATCTCATCCGAATTTGCAACTTCCTTTTGGTCAGCAGCTCTTCTCAAGGACCGAGTAGGTTCAACGGCTGCTATTTCAACTGTTGCAGTCGTGGCACTTGGTGTTGGAATGGGAATCGGTCGTTGGTTTGGTGGATTAGTTTTGAAAAACTTCAAACTTGATACCCAACTCTTGGGATTAATTTCGCTTCAGTTTATTGGCTTTAGTGCATTCTGGCTATCTCATTCGATGATCATTAGTTTGGTCTGCTTATTCATCATTGGTATGGGAATTTCTATGCAGTTCGCTTTATCTGCAATTCGCTTAGTGGGCTTTAGTGATAACCGTCCAGATCTAGCCGTAGGGCACTCATCATTGGCTGCTGGTATCGCCATTGCTGGCGCACCATTTTTACTAGGTTTCCTCGGAGATAATTTTGGAATCTCACGTGCTTACATCATGGTCCCAGTTTTAATTGCAATCGCCTTTATACTCATTAAGTTGACACCATCTCAGAGCGTAAAGGCGTAAACAATGAGCTATAAAGTTCGACGCATCGTCACTTTAGTTGTGCTCATTGGTCTCATTGTTTTAATTGCTATTAGTGGGCTTTAATACTGCCTCAATTGAAATATCGGCTGGTACCCCAACTTTATCCTTGTACTTCAACCAAATAAAAGCAGTCGCAAAAAGTGAGATAGTTCCACACGCAGCAATTGTTGATCGAATTCCTATTACCTCTGCCATGATTCCAATGAGTGGAGAACCAACTGGTGTGCCACCCATAAAAATCAATAGGTAAATTCCCATTACACGGCCGCGTATGGCTTGATCACTATTAACTTGGACGATTGAATTGGCCGTAATCATTGTTGTAAGCGCAGTTACACCACAAAAGGGCAGAAAAATTGCATAGGACGTATATGTAGGCATTAAAGATAAAACGATGATCGTTATTGAAAATGCCCCTGATCCTAAGATAACAAAGCGAGTTTTACGAAATCTTTCAAGGCGAGCTGATGCAATCGCTCCTGAAAAAGAGCCAATTGCAATAAAGGTTCCAAGCAAACCATAAGAGGCTGGGCCTTTACCAAACTCTTTCGTTGCCATCAGTGCATTAAAGATTTGAAAGTTCAGTCCAAAAGTTCCCATAAAGAAAACGATTAACATAACAACGTAAATATCTGGGCGGGCTAATGCATAGCGCATACCTTCACGAACATTAGTCATTGATTTTGGATGATCCTGGTGGAAAAACTCCTTTTCATTCATGGCCATTAAAGCGCCGATCGCGAAAAGATAAGAGATTCCATTAACGATAAATGAAGGACCAGTCCCAAAAGCAGCGATAAGTAAGCCTGAAAGCGCTGGGCCAACTAAACGGCCAGCATTAAAGTTTGCAGAGTTCAGACTTACGGCATTGGGCAAATCATCGTGACCAACTATTTCAGCGGCAAAAGCTTGGCGTACTGGCGCATCAAGTGCGGTAGATATTCCAAGAACTGCCGCTAATACAAATACATGCCATAGCGCTATGTGATTTGACATCACTAACGCTCCCAGCATTAAGGCAGAGAAGGCACCGAGTGCATTTGTGCCCATGAGAAGTTTTCGTTTATTGAAACGGTCAGCTAAAGCACCACCGTGCATAGAGAAAAAAAGAACAGGGGTAAATTGAATCGCAGTAACAATTCCTAAGTATGTTCCACTATGTGTGAGTTCAAGGACGAGCCAATCTTGGGCTACTCGTTGAGCCCAGCTGCCAATGTTTGAAATCGTGTTGGCAGGAAAAAGTATTCGGTAATTACGGTGTCTAAATGAACGCCAGTTACCATCAACTTTTACCGTAAATTCCATTACTCTTCTCTCATGGCATCAAATATTCGCTCGGTTGTAACCTTAGTGTCAATTGGAGTTATCTGCTGGTGTATTGCACTTGTTGTTGCCCTAGCCGCAGGCGCTGATGCAAAAATCATTTGGACTTGTATCTTTGGCGCAGGCCTAGGTTTAACTGGTATTCGTTATTCAATTCGCCGCAATAAACGCAGCGGAATTTAAGCCTCTAGAGCCGTAGCGATACCGCGTAATACGCGGCCCAAACGCTCTGCTTCAACTGACGATGGATGACGTCCTTGACGCAAACCATTTCCAACGCGATCTAAAATCTTGATGGTGTCTTCAATCATTGCAGCTAAGTCATCTGGATTAGCACGTGAATTTTCTGCAAGTGATGGCGGCGCATCAATTACGTGAACTGATAATGCTTGTGGTCCACGACGTGAATCGGCAATGCTGAATTCAAGCTTTGTACCAGGCTTTACTGTTGCAATTCCTTCTGGAAGAGATGAAGCGGCAAGATAAACATCTTCGCCTTCATCATTTGCAATAAAACCAAAACCCTTTTCTAGGGAGAACCATTTAACGCGTCCTGTAGGCATGGGGAGGGCTCCTTGATTAT
>WLIQ01000060.1 GCA_009726135.1 Actinomycetota bacterium
AAGCAGGCATATTCAGATGGTTTAGCTGCTCTTGCTAAGGGCGATTTCGCTGCTTATGACAAAGCACAGAAGCGATTGAAATCTGCACTTGATTCTGCAATTAATGCGCAGACTAAGAAGTAAATAACGTGGATTTGGTCTTTATCTATTGATGCGCATAAGATTGCTTCACCGACGCGGGGTGGAGCAGCTCGGTAGCTCGCTGGGCTCATAACCCAGAGGTCGTAGGTTCAAATCCTGCCCCCGCTACTACGTACGATGTTAAGAAAATCTCGCTCCGGTCTCACCGGGGCGAGATTTTTTATGCTCCGTAAAACATCACATATCCGATTTATGAGTAACTCAACCGGAAAGTGAAGAAATCCTAAATTAAGGCGATTTCTAGCGACGGTTGAGTTAGTCATTAGAGCAAGCGTCATGCGACGATGATTGGAATTTATTTTATGCGCAGTGAATTGGTGACAACGAATAGCGATGATAATGCCATTGCAGCAGCCGCATAGATTGGCTGCAAATATCCAAGAGCTGCAATTGGTAGGCCTATAACGTTATAGATCAGCGCCCACCCCATATTGAGATGAATAATCCTTAAGGTTTTCTTAGCTAACTTGATCGCTGAAATTACGCTACCTAAGCCCGAGTTCATCAACGTGAAGTCAGCTGAAGAAATAGCTGTATCAGTTCCGGTTCCCATTGCCATTGATAAATCTGATGCAGTAAGGGCGGCGGCATCATTGATTCCATCTCCCACCATTAAAACGCAATGGCCTTCACTTTGTAATTTCTTTACTATCTCTAATTTAGTTTCTGGGCGTGCACCAGAAATGACATGAGAATTATCGATTCCAATAGTTGCAGCAACACTGGCGGCAACTTCGGCGCTATCACCAGTAACTAGCCAAGGTGTAATCCCCATTGAAACTAGTGTTGCAACAGTTTCTGCAGCCTCGATTTTAAGTTGATCACCGACTGCAAACACGGCAAGTGCAACTCCATCCCACGCTAATACTGACACGGTTAAACCAGCAGCTTGGCCTGCGGTGACTGCAGCTTGAATTTCTGGATGAAAATCGGTGCAGCTATGAGCAACTGCTGCAGGAGAACCAATCAATACAACTGGTGATTGTTGACCAAGATTGACGCGACCGGCAGCACCAGAACCTGGAGTTACCGAGAACTCTGTAGTGACATAGTTTTTTGCACCAGCACCTAAGGCATAGCGCGAGATTGCCAAAGCTACTGGGTGTGAGTTTGCAGATTCGATGGCATTAGCCGAAGAAAGGATTGTTGTTTCATTAATCAATGAGGTGAAAGATGTTCCGAGAACCTTTCCGGCGGCAACGGAAATCGTTGCACTCTGCACATTCATGACGCCTTGCGTCAAAGTTCCGGTCTTATCAAAAACAACTGTGTCTACTTTTCGTGCAACTTCTAGAGTTCGAGGTTCGCGAAGAACAATGCCACGTTGTGCCCCGCGACCTGATGCCACTAATAACGCTACAGGTGTAGCTAATCCGAGTGCACATGGACAAGCAATAACTAAAACAGTAATGGCTACAGAAATAGATTGAGTCAACGTATATCCGGTGTAAAACCAACCAGCAAAGGTTCCAATTGCTATTACTGTTACAACAGGAACAAAGATCGCGCTGATCTTGTCGGCTAATCGCTGAATAGGCGCTTTGGTTCCCTGCGCACTAATAACCATTGCAGTGATACGTGCGAGTTCTGTATCGCTGCCAATTCGTGTAGCCCGAACAATTAAACGACCATTGTGGTTAACCGATGCTCCAATTACTTGTGAGCCAGGACGAACATCTATGGGTTTTGATTCACCCGTGAGCATTGAGTTATCAACGGCGCTTTCACCCGAAACTACGATTCCATCGGTTGCTACGCGATCACCCGGGCGAACTTCAAACTCATCTCCGATTTGTAACTGATCTATTGGCACAATCAGTGGAAATCCCCCGTGAACAATTGTTACTTCTTTACTGCCAAGTGCCAGCAGAGAACTCAATGCGGCCCCAGCACGTGCCTTGGCTCGAGTTTCTAAGAAGCGTCCCAGAATTACAAAGAAAATTACGCCAGCAGCAACTTCGGTATAGACATCGCCTTCACCAGTTGCATTTGCATAAATAGACCAGGTGAATGCTGCGAGTGAACCCATCGAAATGAGATTGTCCATCGTTGGGTGCTTAAGATTTCGTAGTGCAGCGCGGTGAATTGGCCAGGCAACTAACAAAACAACAGGTGCACTGAGTGCAATGACCAACCAAGCTGTGGCCGAATAAAGTGGATGTGGAAGTCCAAATGCATCTAACTGGGTATGGATCCACATATCAATACTGTGGTGCCAGCTCATAAACATTGAAATAGCGACCGCCGGAACTGCAAAGATGAATGCAAAGAAAAGAGCCCGCGCTGATTTTTTGTTGTGAAGGGTTACTGCTTGTGCGTCTTTAAGAAGTGAGGCTTTATAACCAGCTTTCTCAACTATTTTAATGAGCTCTTTTATGCTCATTTCCGCTGGCGCAACAATATGAGCTGTCTCTGTCGCAAAATTTATAGTTGCTCTAACGCCTTCAACACCATTGAGCGCTTTCTCAACTGAGTTCACGCATGACGAGCAAGTCATTCCTTCAATAGAAAGAGTAGTTGGTTCCAATATCAAATCTGCTGACATCAAATGATCCTATCTACGAATTCAATGCTGTGATCAAAAGTTCATGGACAGCTTTATTAGTTGAAACACCACTGCCACCGAATGGACCATGTTCACCGTTGGTGTTTGTAAATACCCCACCTGCTTCGCGAACAATAATATCTAAAGCTGCCATATCCCAAACCGCGAGTGTGGGTTCGATTGCAATATCAACTGCACCTTCTGCAACCAACATATGTGACCAGAAATCACCCATTCCACGAGTGCGCCAGGCGCTTTTGAGAATTACATTGAAAGCATCTAGGCGTTTATCAAAACCAACAAAATCTGAATATGCAACCGATGCATCACTGATTGAAGCAACTTGAGAGACTGATAATTTGCGAGTTTGACCGTTGAAAACCACAAATGCACCTTCGCAGCACGATGCATACCAACGACGAGCAAGAGCGGGTGAACTCGCGATTCCCACAACAACTTCTTGTGTTCCATCAGCAGCTACTTCAACTAAAGCGATGAGCGTTGCCCATGTTGGAACTCCGCGCACAAAATTCTTTGTTCCATCGATCGGATCAATAACCCAATAGCGTTTAGCACCAGTTATATCGCTGCCAAATTCTTCACCGAGCAAGCCGTCATTGGGGCGATGTGTTGCAAGTGCTTCACGAATTGCGCTTTCAACTGCGCGGTCGGCATCTGTAACGGGAGTGTTATCTGGTTTTGTCGTGATCACTAAATCTAAAGATTGATATCGATCAAGGGAAATTGAGTCAGCAATATCAGCGAGTAGGTGCGCCAATGCTAAATCTTCGGCGTAATTACTCTCACTCATATTCTGTATTTCCTTTGCTCAGTTTCTTGCTAACTCTATGGATTCAATACTAAACCTCTGGTGCAAAAACCGCTTGGTCTTTGACAGATAACAAGGAGCGAAGGCTGACTAACCGCGCAGTGCGTTCTGGATCAACAACCCCATTGGGTGCGGCCCAAGCATCGAGTTTGCATGAGCTTTCAGCATGTGAGCAATTCGACAAGCAAGTGGCCGCAACGAGAGATAAGTCAGTGAAGGCATCGACGATTCTGTTTACGTCAATATGCGATAAACCAAATGCTCGAATACCCGGAGTATCGATAATCCATCCATCATTTGTAATAAGTGGAAGTGCTATTGCACTTGAAGAAGTATGGCGTCCTCGACCGGTTGCAGCGTTTACATCTCCAGTTAGCCGATCAGCTTCTGGTACTAATGCATTGATTAACGTTGATTTACCAACTCCAGAATGCCCAACTAGAACAGAGATTTTACCTTCTAGCATTGCGTGAAGTGCGACTAAATCTTTCTCACGTGATTGACCCTTTATTGCTGTGTGTAAAATTTCAACATCCAACTTCTCATATTCTGCTAAAAATTCTGGTACTTCACCTAAGTCAGTTTTAGTTACGACAAGCTTTGGCGTTATGCCTTCAGTAAAAGCCGAGACTAGAAAACGGTCGATTAGTCCACGGCGAGGTTCTGGAGCAAGTGCAGCAACTACGATTACAAGTTGGTCAATATTTGCAACGATTGTACGTTCTACTTGTGCGGAATCATCAACAGTTCGACTTAATGAATTTCGGCGTTCATTAACGGCGACAATGCGCGCAAGGCTTCCTTGCGTACCTGTTACGTCACCAACAATTGAAACACGATCTCCTACTACAACTGATTTTGGTCCAAGTTCACGGGCACGCATCGCCGTAACAATTACACCTCCATCGGTGATACACGTCTGGCGTCCACGATCTACAGTTGTTACTAATGCTGAAATTGCACTTAAGTGCGTTGGGCGATCTTTACTTCGCGGCCGTGTACTGCGCGCTGGTCTTACTCGTGCGTCAGATTCATCATATTCGCGCGGGCTCATATTAAATTTTCTGCTTAAACAAGTAGTGAACTCCATAGCCCAGGAAAATCTGGCAGAGTTTTGCGAGTAGTGGCTATATTTTCTACTTCAATCCCAGGAACAACTAATCCGAGTACCGCGCCAGCTGTTGCTAAGCGGTGATCGTCGTACGTGTGAAATACACCGCCATGTAACGGCGCTGGCGTAATATGCAATGCACTTTCCTCTTCAACAACATTTCCACCAAGAGCGTTTATCTCACGCGTGAGAGCAGCAAGGCGATCCGTCTCGTGCAAACGCAAATGGGCTATTCCGCGTAGATGAGAAGGTGAATCAGCTAGTGCTGCAACTGCAGCAATCGATGGAGTTAGCTCACCAACATCATGCAGGTCAATGTCGATTCCGTGGATAGCCCCAGTGCCGATTAGAGTTAAACCTTTTTCGTCCATTGAAACTTTTGCACCCATTTGGGTAAATATTGAACGTAATTGATCACCTGGTTGAGTCGTGGCGTGTGGCCAGTCGGCAATTGTGACACTTCCACCACACGCCATTGCTATTGATAAAAATGGCGCTGCATTGGAAAGATCGGGCTCAATTACTAACTCTTTGCCATGAAGTTTTCCTGGCTTCACGCTCCAAGATTGTGCTGACTCATCAACGTTTACTTGTGCGCCAAAATCACGCAACATTTCTACTGTCATTTCGATATGTGGCATGGACGGGAGTGAGCCACCTTTATGGGTAGCAACAATTCCATTTTCAAAACTAGGTGCAACTAAAAGTAGTGCTGACAAAAATTGGCTTGAAGCACTTGCGTCAATTGTTAATGCACCGCCTGGAATATTTCCAGTCCCTTGAAGCTTAAGTGGCAAGCTATATCGACCATCGTGTTGAATTGAAATTCCAAGTTCTTCTAGCGCTTTTATCACGGGTCCAAGTGGGCGTTCATATGAACGAGGATCTCCATCAAATGCAACTTCGCCGGTAGCAAGTGCAGCTAAGGGCGGCAAAAAACGCATAACTGTTCCGGCATTACCAACATCAATTTTTACACCACCGCGCAATGGGGCTGGAGTTATTTTCCACTGCAGTTCTTCAATGCCGTTTACTACAACGTTATTTTCGACAATTCCTACTCCCAGTGCCCGTAATCCAGCGACCATGAGTTCGCTATCGCGAGAAACTAACGGGCGACGAAGAGTTGATGGAGAATCTGCTTGTGCGGCCAAAATTAAAGCACGGTTAGTTACAGACTTAGATCCGGGTATGACAACGAAAGCCTGGACTGGTTGTGAGCCGCGAAAAAGCGCGGGCCAGTGTTCGTTCATCATCGCCTAAGTCTATCGTGGCCACCATGAAGGTCGTTTTACGCATATTCTTTGCCTATGTGTGGCCGCTATGCACAAAGTGCAGATATGCGTGAACTTATGGAGCAATTTGAAGTTACAGGTAATTCGCCCACCAATTCAATTCCAGTTAATTGGAACATTGCTCCTACGAATCCCATTTACATTGTGCGTGAATCGATGCAAGAACAAAGTATTGTCAAAAGAGATTTAGCAGTTGTGTCTTGGGGGTTAATCGCTCCATGGCTAAGCGATCCAGCAGAAGCAAAAGCGTCGCAGTCGCGCGCCATTAATGCTCGTAGCGAAAGTGTCCATGAAAAACCCACATTTCGTGATGGCTTTAAGTCACGTCGTTGTTTAATTCCTGCCCAGGGATATTACGAATGGGCTACAGCGCTAGGAAAATTCCGACCAAAACAGGCTTTTTATATTTCAAGTCGTGATGGTCAACAACTTTCTATTGCAGGAATTTGGAGTTCGTGGCGTGCGCCAAATGGTGAAGTATTTGAGACGGCATCAATAATTACGCAAGAGGCACAAGGTGAACTTGCAACAATTCACAGCAGAATGCCAGTGTTCATGCCGCACAATCGTTGGCAAGCCTGGCTAGATCCTATGAATAAGGATGTAGAACACCTGCGTAATTTAATGGTCGTTGACTCCCCTGAATCCATAGTCACAGCTCATCCAGTTTCTACTGCGGTTAACTCCGTTGCAAATAACGGCCAAAGCCTTATCGAACCCATCGAATTGGGTGAGCCAGAGACCTTGTTTTAACGATAATCTTTCCCCCTAATGACATCGACAGAGTTGGTAAAGGAAAGCTCAGCCGAACGCGCTGCCCGCTTCGAGCGAGATGCTCTTGCCTTCACTAATCAGTTATATGCAGCAGCTCTGCGTTACACAAGAAATCCAGATGATGCCAAAGATTTGGTGCAAGATACTTATTTAAAGGCTTTTGCTTCTTTTCATCAATTTGAAGCTGGAACAAATTTAAAGGCGTGGCTATACCGAGTTCTAACAACTACTTTTATAAATACTTATCGCAAAGATCAACGCAGACCGCAATTATCTTCCGGTGAAATTGAGGATTGGCAGTTGGCTGATGCCGCCTCACACACAAGTGATCAAGGTAAATCTGCCGAGGTCGAGGCACTTGAAAATCTTCCAGATAGCGACATTAAACGTGCACTTCAAGAAATTCCTGAAGAGTTTCGTATCGCCGTGTATTTAGCTGACGTAGAGGGCTTTTCCTACAAGGAAATCGCCGAAATTGTTGGTGTTCCTGCTGGAACAGTTATGTCGCGGCTGCACCGGGGAAGAAAACAACTGCGCGAGCGGTTAACAGAGTATGCAAAGGATCTTGGCTACAACGTTAAAGCTAAACCTTCGGCTAAAAACTCTGACCTCGATGATGAGGGGGCAGATGCATGAGCTTCTCATTTGTAACCCCATGTAATGAAGTTTTGAACTCATTTGTTCTGCTCATTGAAGGCAATATCCAAGCGCTACAAATGCAGGTTATTGAACTCCATGTTGCAGAGTGCCCGGCTTGTGAAGCAGAACTTGCCCATGAGCGCCAGATGCATGCATTAATGCAGGAAGTTTTGCGCCGTACATGCTGCGAGGAAGCGCCACAAGATTTGCATGATGCGATCTTTAATCAGATCCATGGGCAAATGACAGGGGCATTTACTGAAGTAGTAACACAGATGCGAATGACCGAAATATCAATCGAAATTGATGAGTTCGGTCAGATTGAACATCGTGAAGTAACTATCGAACACACCGAAGAAATTCGATTCATCAATGATGGCGATAATCCCACTTCTTAAGCTTTAAGCAGGTAAGTTATAAATCATGAAATCGCCAGAAGAAGTAATTGGAACAGTTGGCTTAACAGTTATGACTGTGCGCGCTGGCGATACTTCTGTTGCAATGGGCATCGGTGATCTACCTATTGTGTCTCAATCACATTTAATGTCTTTGATGGAACACGCAGCGATTATCTCGATGGATGAGCATTTAGATCCTGATGAATCAACAATCCCCATTAGTTTTGAAATGATTACTTTAAGTCCTGCATCAATTGGAGCCGAGCTCAATGGAATTTCACGGTGTATTGAAGTTGAAAATCGAGAACTTACTTTTGAATGTGAAGTCTATGAAGGTGAACGTCAAGTTGCTGCTGCAATGATAAAAAGATCGGCGGTGGAGCGAGTTTCATTCCTCGCCCGCACCGCCGCACAATCTTTAATTAGTGAAAACTAATTAAGCCTTCTTTGTAGCC
>WLIQ01000061.1 GCA_009726135.1 Actinomycetota bacterium
GAAGGTGAACGTCAAGTTGCTGCTGCAATGATAAAAAGATCGGCGGTGGAGCGAGTTTCATTCCTCGCCCGCACCGCCGCACAATCTTTAATTAGTGAAAACTAATTAAGCCTTCTTTGTAGCCCAGAAGATCTCTGCAATTTCATCAATCTTTCCGATTAACTTATCTGCAACTGCTACATCTTGCGTTCCCTTTGTACCTGCAGCGCCTGCAAGTTTTGTTGCCTCGTTGAAAAGTGAGTGCAACTGTGGGTATGCCTCAAAGTGTGGAGCTTTGAAATAATCTGTCCACAGCACCCAAAGGTGTTCCTTCACTTGGTGTGAACGCTCTTCCTTAATTGCAACTGAGCGTGCACGAAAATCTGCATCTGGATTAGCTGCGTACTTTTCCATGCATGCCTTTACTGAAAGAGCCTCAATCTTTGCTTGGGCTGGATCGTAAACACCACATGGAAGATCACAGTGTGCCAAGACTGTTGTCTTTGGTTCAAACATGTTCTCTCCTCATTGTTAATTCGTGCCATCGGCACGCAGTTCGCATCGACTGAAGGAACTACAAGTGCGAGACTACCGCCCATGAGCAAATTTGGCACAGTCAAGGTATCGGGTAGTTCCATGCTTCCCGCATACCGAGATGGAGATTGGCTAGTAGTCAGTTGGCTCCAAGGTGCAGCAGCGTTATCAGCCGTCGGCGATTCGATAGTTGGAAAAACCGTAGTGGTAGAACGTGAAGAACGCCCAGGAATCTTTTTAGTAAAGCGAGTTCAAAAATTTAATAACCAACAATATTGGGTTGAAGGTGATGGCTCAGATAGCACTGACTCTCGCACATGGGGTTGGATTTCGTCACAGGAGATAATTGGTGTTGTTCTTTTTCGGTACAGGCGTGGGAAGAAATTAAATTAACGGGTAAAGGCTTCAAGCATTAAAGCTTTTTGCTCATCTTCATGCAGGTGATGATTTCCAGTTGCCGGAGATGCGGTAGCGCGGCGAGAAATTCGACGCAAAATACGAGAACCAAATCCATGACCGCCATGTTGTTCGGAAGTACGAAGGGCAATATGTGACCATGGACCTTGATTTGCAGGTTCATCTTGAACCCACAACAAATTTGCATTTGGATGCTTGTTAGCTTCTGCAACCATTTCATCGATTGGCAGCGGATACAAAAGTTCTACGCGAACAATTGCAGTTGAGTTTTCACCAAGCTTGGTGCGCTCTGCAACTAGATCGTGATAAACCTTGCCAGAACAGAAAATCACACGAGATGCTTCACTTACTGAATCATCGACAATCACTGGTCGGAAGTATCCTGAAGTGAAATCACTCAAGGCAGATGCTGCCGCTTTTAAACGCAACATTGATTTTGGTGTGAACACAATCATTGGTCGGCGAGCTGGGTTCTTTGCATGCCAGCGCAACAGGTGGAAGTAAGAGGCAGGAGAAGATGGTTGAGCCACAGTCATATTTTGTTCAGCACAGAGTTGTAAGTAGCGCTCAATTCGTCCCGATGAATGATCCGGGCCTTGGCCTTCATAGCCATGTGGCAAGAGAAGAACTACTGATGAGCGCTCGCCCCATTTTTGAAGTGCTGAAGAAATAAACTCATCGATAATGGTTTGTGCGCCATTAGCAAAATCTCCGAATTGGCCTTCCCATAAAACAAGGGCTTCTTCGCGCTCAACGCTATATCCGTATTCAAAGCCCATTGCTGCATATTCGCTCAGCAATGAATCAACAACAAAGAACTGATTTTCATCAGAGATTAATGCGCGAAGCGGTGTCCACTCGTTTCCATTTTCTTTATCAACAATAACTGCATGGCGATTCGAGAAAGTTCCGCGTCGTGCATCTTGTCCGGCAAGTCGGATTGGGCGACCTTCTTTGAGCAGTGAACCGAAAGCCAACATTTCTCCAGTTGACCAATCAATTGTTGCATCATTGAGTGACTCAACGCGCTTAGCTAACTGTGGTGCAAGCTTTGGATGAACGTTAAAGCCTTCAGGTGTTGCAGTTTGAGTTGCCGCAATTTCGCGTGCGAGCTCTTCTGAAATTGATGTAACAAGTTTATTTGCATCGGGTGCAATTGGAACTTTAAAGTTTGGATCGGTTTCAGTATCAATGTTGTTGACGGCAGCAAATACTGCTTCCAACTGAGCTTGGTAATCACGTGCCACTTCCTCAGCTTCTTCAACTGTAATGTCACCTCGACCAATAAGTGCTTCGGTATAAAGATGGCGTGTAGAGCGCTTTGCATCAATGAGTTTGTACATCAATGGCTGAGTAAAGCTTGGCTCATCCCCTTCATTGTGACCACGGCGGCGGTAGCAAACCATGTCAATGACAATGTCTTTATTAAATTCTTGATGATATTCAAATGCTAAACGAGCGATGCGAACACATGCTTCTGGATCATCCCCGTTAACATGGAAAACAGGTGCCTGAATAATCTTGGCAAAATCAGTTGAGTACCGTGAAGAACGAGCCGCACTTGGTGATGTAGTAAAGCCCACTTGGTTATTTACAACAATATGAATAGTTCCGCCTGTGCGATAACCGCCTAATTGAGACATCTGTAGAACTTCAGCGTTTACTCCTTGGCCAGCAAATGCGGCATCGCCATGAAGCAAAATTGGCAGGATTGAGTAAGCATTTTTAATATTGAGGCGATCCTGCTTTGCGCGAACAATGCCCTCTAGCACTGGGTTCACAGCTTCTAAGTGTGAAGGGTTTGCAGCTAAATAAATCTTTGTAGTTGCGCCAGAGTGTGCAGTAAAAACGCCTTCAGTACCTAAGTGGTACTTCACATCGCCAGAACCTTGAACCTGATTTTCAGCATAGTGACCCTGGAACTCTTGAAAAATTTGTCCCGCAGATTTTCCGGCGATATTAGCTAAAACATTAAGTCGACCGCGGTGTGGCATTCCAATACATACTTCATCCAACTTTGTTTCTGCTGCAGATGAAATAACCGCATCGAGCAATGGGATTACTGATTCGCCACCTTCGAGTGAAAATCGTTTTTGTCCAACAAACTTAGTCTGTAAGAAGTTCTCAAAGGCTTCAGCACTGTTGAGCTTGTAAAGAATTCGCAGTTGTTCCTCGCGAGGAAAATGCTGAACCCCAACTTCTACGCGCTCTTGAATCCATTTACGCTCTGTTGGGTTGTCGAGGTACATGTACTCAACACCAACTGTTCGGCAGTACGAATCACGCAAAATTCCTAGGATCTTTCGAAGCAGCATGAACTTCTCGCCGCCAAAGCCGCCCGTTGCAAACTCACGGTCAAGATCCCACAGTGATAATCCATGGTTCTGAACATCTAAATCAGGATGCGCGCGTTGAACATATTCCAGCGGATCAAAATCTGCCATTAAGTGACCATTAGTGCGGTAGGCGTGAATTAACTGCTGAATACGTGCAGTCTTATCAATCTCTTCATCGTGGGCAAACTCTTTATCTGCCGCCCAACGAATTGGCTCATATGGAATGTGCAGAGCTGCAAAGATTTCATCATAGAAACCATCAGCGCCCAAAATATATTCATGCATTCTTCGAAGGAAATCACCGGAGGTTGCACCTTGAATAATGCGGTGGTCGTACGTGCTTGTAAGGGTTACGACCTTGCTAATAGCCATTCGTGCAAGGGTTTCTTGGCTAGAACCAGCAAATTCAGCTGGGTAATCCAGCGCACCAACACCAAGGATTAAACCTTGCCCTTGCACAAGGCGTGGCACTGAGTGAACCGTGCCAATTGTTCCTGGGTTAGTAATAGACATAGTTGTACCGGCAAAATCTTCAACAGTTAATGATCCATCACGTGCTTTTTTCACCACAGCTTCATACGCACTTCGGAATTGTGCAAAGTCTAAAGATTCGCAACCTTTTACTGAAGGCACTAACAACTGACGTGTTCCGTCGGCTTTAGCTAAGTCAATAGCAACCCCAAGGTTAATGTGTTCAGGCTTTCCAATAGCTGGCTTTCCATCAAGTTCACCAAAGAAAGCGTTCATCTCAGGCATCGCACGAACTGCCTTAATCATTGCGTAAGCGATGATGTGAGTAAATGAAACTTTTCCACCACGTGCACGCTTCATGTGATTATTAATTACAATACGATTATCAATCATTAACTTCGCTGGAACTGCGCGGACTGATGTGGCAGTTGGAACGGAGAGTGATGCCTCCATGCTTTGCACAACGCGGGCGGAAACTCCGCGGATTACTTCAAGTGTTGACGCACTTGGTGTACTTAAAACTGGGGCTGGTTTAATGACTGGATCTGCCGGCTTTGGTTGTGTAGTTGCGCTCTCACGAACAATTGGCTGAACATGTGGAATTGGTGCACTAATTTCAATGGAGGCAGCTTTTTGCGTTGCTTTGGGTACTGGTGGGGTTCCCTTTGAAACTGGAGCAGATGGCGCAGAAGCTGTGGCAGGAATTCCTGGTTTATTATTTTTAAAGTATTCAACCCACGCGGGGTCTACGGAAGAAGGATCCTGCAGATAATGCTCGTACATTTCATCGACGAGCCAATCATTTGCACCAAAATCCTGTGCCGACACTGGCGAACTCCTTCTTGGCGTTAATTAGGCCAAGCCTATAGCCATGCGGGGCGGACTTAAACTATAAAACTGCGCTTAAAGCGCGAGATAGGCCACATAAGCACAGCCCTATCTGCCCAGAAATCTCACAAGACCGCTAGAGACCTACGGCACGTTCAATCTCAGCCACCGCATCGGAAATATCTTGAGCCACAGTCACATATTTGCACTCATCAAGGTTCCACCCAGGTCCACCCAACACCACTCTAGGCATTGGTCGGATCGATGGGATTTGATTGAAAAACTTAGGGTCAGCATTTTTGGAAAGCTGGGCCCATAAAAATACTGCGGGGGGTGCAGAGCGAGAAATCATTGCGCACAAAGCTTCGTGGGGTGTTCTGGCTCCAAGAAAATAACTTTCGATTCTTCTTTCAGCAAGCGCGGCGGCAAGTGCATGCAATGCTAGTGAATGCAGTTCTTCGCCAACGGCGGCAAGCAAAACCGGATGTGCATTGACAGGCTTTCTAATATCCTCAACGTGCTCACGCAAAATTGCCTTGAGCACTTCAGTTAGCACATGCTCGATTTCAACCCCTTCACCGCTTACTTCCCATTCATTGCCCACTAAAAATAAAAGTGGAACAATGACCTCTGACCATGATTGTTCAACTCCAAACTCAGCCAAATCTTTTCGTAAAGCCGCTTCGATGAATTTCTTGTCTAGGGCTTTAGCCGCTTTGTGTAATGCAGTGACTAACTCTTCACGAACTACATAATCCTCAACAATTTTTTCAACATTCATCGTGCCTGTGTGGTTTTTTGCTTGCTCTGCAGCATCAGCCGGTGAAACACCACTTGTGATCAACCGACGCATCAACGTCAACCGCGCCAAATCCGATGCGCGGTATCGGCGATGCTCACCACTCTCATGTGCAGATGGGCCCAGGCCATACCGGCGATCCCATGTGCGAAGCGTTGCGGGGGCTACACCCAGACGCCGGGCTACGGCTGCAACGGTGAGTAGCTCTTCAGTCGATGCCATGGGCCAATCGTGGCCTGAAGTGGGCGAACTCACCAGTTGAAACACGCCTTTGAACAACTTCTGGAGCGTAATCACTTGAACAACCTATGACGCGGTTGTACTGTGTCTCCATGGCTGAAATATCGCGTTTACCCCGCCCCGTTGCAGATGAATGGGAGTGGCAATATCAAGGTGCCTGTCGCGACCTTGAAACTGAGATGTTTTTTCATCCAGATGGCGAACGAGGCCCACGTCGTCGCAACCGTGAAAATACGGCCAAAGCTATTTGTGCAACGTGTCCGGTAATTGCGGCTTGCCGCAAACATGCATTAGCCGTGCAAGAGCCTTATGGAATTTGGGGTGGTCTCTCAGAAGATGATCGCTTAGCACTTATTGGAAAAGATGTGAATCCAGATATTTCACATGCATCATAAGTTTTAACTCTCCTCCTGAGTTGAAAAAGAAAAGCCCCGCAGATTTTTCTGCGGGGCTTTTCTTATGACTATGTAATTAGTGACTATGTCCGCCTGGGCCATGTGAATGGCCAGAACCGGCAGCATCAGCTGCTGCTTGTTCTGCTGGCTTTTCGTAAACAACTGCTTCAGTTGTAATAAACATTGCAGCAATTGATGCAGCATTTGCTAACGCTGAACGGGTCACCTTAACTGGATCGATGACACCATCTTTTGCAAGATCGCCATAGACATCAGTTGCAGCATTGAATCCTTCATTGGGCTTCATTGCACGGACCTTTGCAACTACTACGTAGCCTTCAAGACCTGCGTTTTCTGCGATCCAGCGAAGTGGTTCATCGCACGCTTTGCGGACTAAACGAACTCCAACTGCCTTATCGCCAGTGAATCCAAGATCGCCTTCTAGAGCATCGGCTGCATGCACGAGTGCTGCGCCTCCGCCAACAACGATTCCTTCTTCAACTGCTGCGCGAGTTGCAGAGATTGCATCTTCTAGACGGTGCTTCTTTTCATTGAGTTCTACTTCAGTGTGTGCTCCAACTTTGATGACACAGACGCCACCAGCAAGTTTTGCAACACGCTCCTGTAGCTTCTCTTTGTCCCAAGAGGAGTCAGAGTTTTCAATCTCTTTGCGAAGTTCGCTTACACGGGCTGCAACTGCGCCCTTGTCTCCAGCACCTTCAACGATTGTTGTCGCATCCTTTGAAACCACGATGCGACGTGCGCGACCAAGATCTTCAAGTGTTGCAGCATCAAGTTTCATTCCAACTTCAGCTGAAATAACTTGTCCGCCAGTTAGCGTTGCGATGTCTTGCAACATTGCCTTGCGGCGATCTCCAAAGCCAGGGGCTTTAACGGCAACAGAAGTAAATACTCCACGCATGCGGTTAACAACTAGTGTTGATAGGGCTTCACCTTCGATGTCATCGGCGATGATTAATAGCGGCTTTGAAACCGCTGAAACCTTCTCAAGAATTGGTAGAAGATCTGCGAGCGCAGAAACCTTGCCAGCTGAGATGAGAACGTAGGCATCTTCAAGAATTGATTCCATACGATCTTGATCAGTTACGAAATATGGAGATATGTAGCCCTTGTCGAACTGCATACCTTCAGTGAACTCAAGGTCAAGGCCAGTAGTAGATGCTTCTTCAACAGTGATGACGCCATCTTTGCCAACGCGATCCATTGCTTCGGCGATCAAATCTCCGATAGCGCGATCTTGGGCAGAGATAGTTGCAACATCTGCAATCTGAGCTTTTCCGCTAACTGGAGTTGCTTGGTTGCGAAGGTTTTCTGAGACTGCAGCTACTGCAGCTTCGATTCCTAATTTGATATCCATTGGCTGTGCACCTGCAGCAAGGTTACGTAGAC
>WLIQ01000062.1 GCA_009726135.1 Actinomycetota bacterium
TCCGACAAGGCAAGCGCTTTGAAATCGAAGTGGAAGGCGAGCCAACTGCTGATCAGTTAGCACAAGTTGAAAAAGCAGCCGAAGTTTTGCTTTCTAATCCAGTTATCGAGAACTTTGTTGTGAGAGTAGAAAAGTAATGCGCGTTGGTGTCATAACTTTTCCTGGAACTCTAGATGATCGTGATGCCGCGCGTGCAGTTGTTGCCGGTGGATCATCGGCAGTATCGCTGTGGCATGCCGATTCCGATCTTAAAAATGTAGATGCTGTTATTTTGCCCGGTGGATTTTCTTATGGTGATTATCTTCGCTGTGGTGCAATCTCTCGCTTTGCTCCAGTGATGAGTTTAGTCATTGAAGCTGCAGGCAAAGGAATGCCAGTCTTAGGAATCTGCAATGGTTTTCAAGTTTTGTGCGAATCACATTTATTGCCTGGAGCCCTTACTCGTAATTCTGATCTCCACTTTTTATGTCGAGATCAAGAGATTGAAATAGTAAATAACACAACCGCCTGGACTTCTTCATATAAAAGCGGAGAAAAGATTGTAATTCCACTAAAAAATGGCGAAGGTTCTTTTCAATGCGATGACAACACCCTTGCCGAGCTTGAAGGTGAAGGACGTGTCATCGCTCGATATGTTGGCCAAAACCCCAATGGATCAAGGAATTTGATCGCTGGAATCACTAATACGCGGGGCAATGTTGTTGGTCTGATGCCACACCCTGAGCATGCGATTAATGAACTTACTGGCCCATCCGCACAAGGCCTTGGCTTCTTTACATCGATATTAAATGCGATGGTGAAGTAATGTCTCTTGATACCGTTGCAATTGCGCAATCAACTCCAGAAAATGTACAGCCCTTTGCCGAACTCGGCTTAAAGCCCGATGAGTATGCACGCATTAAAGAAATCTTAGGTCGACGCCCAACTTCATCCGAATTAGCTATGTATTCAGTGATGTGGTCTGAACACTGTTCCTATAAATCATCAAAGGTACATATAAAGCAGTTCGGCGATAAAGCACCAAAGTCTGATGCATTGCTAGTCGGTATTGGTGAAAATGCAGGAGTTGTAGATGTTGGTCAAGGTTATGCCGTAACTTTCAAAATTGAATCGCACAACCACCCTTCTTTCATCGAGCCATATCAAGGCGCAGCTACAGGTGTTGGCGGAATCGTGAGAGATATTTTGACGATGGGCGCTCGACCAATTGCAGTCATGGATCCTTTGCGATTCGGACCAGCTGATGCACCAGACACAAGGCGCGTACTGCCGGGAATTGTTGCTGGAGTTGGCGGGTATGGAAACTGTCTTGGTTTACCAAATATTGGTGGCGAAGTTGTTTTTGATGAAACCTATATTGGCAATCCACTAGTAAATGCTTTATGCGTTGGTGTAATGAAGCACAGTGATATTAAGTTAGCAAAAGCTGCAGGTGCTGGAAATCTTGTAGTTTTATACGGTGCTAAAACCGGTGGTGATGGAATTGGTGGAGTATCAGTTCTAGCATCTGAAACATTTGGTTCTGGCGGATCTACAAAGCGTCCAAGTGTTCAGGTAGGCGATCCTTTTGTTGAAAAAGTTTTAATCGAATGTTCGCTGGAAATTTTTGCGGAAGATCTCGTTGTGGGCATTCAAGACCTTGGCGGGGCTGGCTTATCGTGTGCAACAAGTGAGCTCGCTTCTGGTGGTAGCGGCGGCATGAAGGTAGCCCTGGATAAAGTTCCGCTTCGCGATCCATCGCTTTCGCCTGAAGAAATCTTGATGTCAGAATCTCAAGAGCGTATGTGCGCAATTGTTGAACCAAGCAAGATTGAGCGCTTTTTAGAGATCTGTAAGAAGTGGGATGTGACAGTAACTGTTATTGGTGAAGTCACTGATGGTGATCGACTTGAAATTACATGGAATGGCGAAGTCATTGTCAATGTTCCACCACGCACTGTGGCTCACGAAGGTCCGGTTTATAACCGCCCTATGGCACAACCTGCATATATTGATGAAGTTAATTCTCAAAAAGTAAATGTTCCAATGCCTAATAGTGCAGCTGAAATTAAAGCGGCAGTATTAAAACTTGCTGGTGCTCCAAACTTGGCCGATAAATCGTGGGTCACGGCTCAATACGACAAATATGTTCAGGGAAATACTATTCAAGCCCAACCTGATGATTCTGGAATGGTTCGCTTAGACGAGACAACTAACCTAGGCGTTGCAATTTCAACTGATGCAAATGCTAACTGGTCGTATTTAAATCCTTATCAAGGTGCAAAGTTAGCTTTAGCTGAAGCCGCTCGAAATATTGCAACTGCAGGTGCTAGACCACTTGCAGTGACGAATTGTCTTAACTTCGGTTCCCCCGAAGATCCAGGAGTAATGTGGCAATTTGCTGAATCTGTTCGCGGATTAGCCGATGGTTGTTTAGAAATGGGCCTTCCTGTAACAGGCGGCAATGTTTCTTTTTATAATCAAACTGGTTCAGTAGCAATCTTGCCAACACCGGTTATTGGTGTACTTGGCGTCATTCAAGATGTACGAACCCGTACACCTATGAGTTTTACATCTGCTGGGCTTGAACTTTATTTACTTGGTCAAACACAGGAAGATCTTGCGGGCAGTGAATGGGCTTTCTTACATGGCCAACGCGTTGGTCAATCACCAACGGCTGATTTAGCCCGTGAAATGCGGCTTATCGAGCTGTTGCTAGAAGGAAACGCTTTCTTTAGCGCCGCCCATGATTTGAGCCAGGGAGGATTATCTGCAGGTTTAACTGAGATGGTGTTGCGTCATAACGTTGGCGCAGTTATTTCGCTTAGTAATCCGGCAGTAGATCTTTTAAGTGAAACCCCGGGCCGCGTAATTGTTGCTATCGAATCAAAGAAAAATTCACAATTGCAGGCTTTAGCAAATAAATACTCTATCGAAATCTCAAAGCTTGGAACCACTGGGGGAGATTCACTTACTATTAATGAATCCATTATTGCCCTTAGTGAACTTCGTGAAGTTCATACATCGACATTCCCACGGTTGTTTGGATAATAACGATGCGCGATCAAGAGGTCCTAGACGAAGTTAAACGCACGCTTGCGCTTTTAACTGCTAAAGCTCCTGGCCGTGCAATTGAAGTCCGGATTCCCCCATATGCCGCAGTGCAATGTGGTGAGGGGCCAACACATACTCGTGGGACTCCCGCAAATGTAATTGAGATGAACGCAGCCACGTGGTTGGCATTAGCAAACGGTGAAATCATTTGGATAGATGCATTAAATAACGGCGACATAATTGCTTCAGGGGTTCGCGCCGATCTTTCGGAGTATTTACCAATTAGGATTCAAGCATGAGGCGCCCCGACGGCTTACTTAATCATAACGTCTTAGGTGAAGACAAAGGTCCTCAAGATGCTTGTGGAGTTTTTGGTGTGTGGGCCCCGGGTGAAGAAGTCGCAAAGTTAACTTTTTATGGGCTGTATGCATTACAACATCGCGGAACTGAATCAGCAGGAATTGCCACTAGTGATGGCAGTCGGATTCTTGTCTATAAAGATATGGGTTTAGTTTCACAAGTCTTTACTGAAAGTGATTTAGCTACTTTGCCTGGAAATCTGGCAATTGGTCATTGCCGATACAGCACCACAGGGTCCAGCACGTGGGTTAATGCGCAGCCAACCTTGCGCCCAACCAAGTACGGAACACTGGCTTTGGCGCACAATGGCAATCTCACAAATACTGGCGACTTAGCTGAGCTAGTTCAAAAACTAGAACCAAGTACTGGTCGTGAAGGTGGCGCTACAACTGATACGGAAATCATGACCGCACTTATCTCATTGCAAAATGAAAAAAATGTTGAAGCCAGTGCGATGACAGTATTGCCACAACTAGAAGGTGCGTTCTCTCTTGTATTCATGGATGAGAATACTTTGTATGCAACTCGCGATCGTCACGGAGTTCGGCCATTAGTTCTTGGAAAGCTAGAAAACGGTTGGGTAGTTGCCTCAGAGTCAGCTGCGCTAGATATCGTTGGTGCAGCATTCGTGCGCGAAATCGAACCAGGAGAATTTGTTGCTATTGATGCAAATGGAGTTCGCTCTAATCGCTGGGCAGTTGCAGAACCTAAGGGATGTCTCTTTGAATATGTTTATTTGGCACGACCAGATACAACAATTGCCGGCCAAGGAATTCATGCAACACGTGTTCGTATTGGTGAGCGTTTGGCTAAGGAAGCACCAGTTGAAGCAGATCTCGTTATCCCGGTACCCGAATCTGGAACCCCTGCCGCGATTGGTTACGCAAAAGGTTCAGGTATCCCGTTTGGGATGGGATTAGTTAAAAACTCATACGTTGGCCGAACATTTATCCAGCCATCACAAACAATTCGCCAACTGGGTATTCGTTTAAAGCTCAATCCGCTTCGCGAAATTATTGAAGGTAAACGGATTGTGGTTGTTGATGACTCAATCGTTCGCGGAAACACACAGCGCGCAATAGTTCGAATGTTGCGCGAGGCGGGAGCTCGAGAGATTCATGTGCGTATTTCATCACCACCAGTTAAGTGGCCATGTTTTTATGGAATCGACTTTGCAACCCGTGCCGAACTAGTTGCAAGTGGATTAGAAGTTGAAGAGATTCGCCGTTCTATCGGTGCAGACTCTTTGGGCTATGTTTCTCTTGAAGGTTTAATTGAATCAACTCACGTTGATGAAAATAAGCTATGCGGGGCATGCTTTACAGGGACTTATCCCATCCGAATCCCAGCTGATATGTCTGAGGGCAAGATGCGTCTTGAAATCACCGAAGTTCATGGTCACTAAGTGAGTACGTATAAAGCCGCTGGTGTAGATATCGATGCAGGAGATCGCGCAGTTGAATTGATGAAAGCATCAATTACCAAAGCTTCTCGTCCAGAAGTAATGGGTGGAATTGGCGGTTTTGCTGGCCTATTCGATGCCAGTGCCCTAAAGAATATGAAAAAACCTTTGCTAGCAACATCAACAGACGGTGTTGGAACTAAAACTGAGATTGCCCGAGCCCTTGGTAAATACGACACAATTGGTGAAGATTTAGTAGCAATGGTTGTAGATGATTTAGTTGTATGTGGCGCAGAACCATTATTTATGACGGATTACATTGCCGTCGGAAAAGTTATTCCAGAACGTATTGCCGAAATTGTTGCAGGAATAGCACGCGGTTGTGAAAAAGCAGGAACTGCTTTAATTGGTGGAGAAACTGCAGAGCACCCAGGTTTATTGGAAGATGATGAGTTTGATGTTGCAGGTGCAGCAACTGGTGTTATTGATGCTCATTTGCAGCTAGGTGCACATCTTGTTCAAGAAGGTGATGTTTTAATTGCAATGCCATCAAGCGGCTTTCATGCCAATGGTTTTTCATTAGTTCGCCACATTATTAGCACAGCCAAACTTTCACTTGATGCCCACGTGAGCGAATACGGGAAAACTTCTGGTGAAGTATTTTTAACTCCAACTGAAATTTACGCGTTAGATTGCTTGGCTTTAATTAAATCAATGCAAGGAAAGCTGCGTGGTTTTTCACATATTACTGGCGGTGGAATTGCAGAAAACACCGCCCGCGTTATTCCAGAACATTTAACTGCTATTTATGATCGCACCACATGGTCACTACCAATTGAGATGGAGTATTTGTCTAAAGTTGGCGCAGTGCCACAGGCCGATATGGAGCGCACCTGGAACTGCGGCATCGGAATGACGGCGATCATCTCGCCTGATTCTGCCGATTTAGCCCTTCGATCCCTGGCTGCCCGGGGAATGAAAGCCTGGGTCGCAGGCGTTGTACAGGCTAGGAATGCCTCCGATTCACGCTCAACTTTGGAAGGCACCTACAGAGCGCGATAACCTTCGCCTCTGACGAATACGTAAAAAGTTAAGGAGCTCGCATATGGGTCGCGGCCGAGCCAAAGCAAAACAGACCAAAGTTGCTCGTGATTTGAAATATAATTCACAAGATATGGATTTAGATCGTCTTGCGAAAGAACTTCACGGCGATGTTGAACCTTCACGCAATCGGGATGACGATGATCCTTTTGCCGAAGGCAATTTCATTCCACGTGCGTGAGACCTACACCGTATGTCGCATCACTGAGAGTGTACGAACCACTTTCAGCATTTGATCCTGCAGATCGTTTACGTTGGCAATCTCTTGATATCAGTGACCAGAGTTATTTAAAAGAAGAATCCTTTGCGTTGCAACGTACCGTTGTTCCTGAACCTCCTGCTGGGCGCCCTGACGGTGTGCATATTTTAGATATCGACGGTGAACGTTATGTTGCACCATGGTCAACAGCTACACGTTGTTGGGCAGCATTAGATAATTTTAAAGATTCATTGCCCAGTACCGTTGTTCCATATTTTGTTTCACCTGCAATGGAAGAAGTCATAACCGCAGGTGTTGATTTACTTGAAGATAAAGTTCCACATATTTTAAATGAAACGTGGGTAATTCCTCCGCGCTGGTTCCTACTCTTTATGCCAGAAGAACGCACGCGCGGTGAAAATATAAACGGACTGTTCACTAAAGCACAGGCAACAATTGCAAATGCCAAAGCCCGAGCAGAAGTTGCCCACCAAACTGTTGTAAGTGCATTTGGTGAAGGTCCAGTTGAACAGGATCTAGAAAACTTAATCGGGTGGTTAGAAATGTTTCATCCAAAATCATATGTAGAGTTAGATTATGGTGGACTTGCGCTGTATTTAGATAAAGCGTTGCGCGATAACAATGAAGATGGATTGCTAGCTGATACTTCAATCGAAGATGTTTTGCATTCACTCTCTGGTCTTGCAGCAGCCGATGGACTTTTGGCCGGGCAGGGATATGAACGGCTCATGTCTCGTTGGCGCAGGGTTCAGGCGCTGGAATCCGCTAATTAATTCACCATATTCATATTGCATATAGGCCTTTTAGTCGCGATACTTCACCACAATACGGAGCAATTCGGACACCGTTAGGCTTTGATGGAAGGGGAAGAGATGACGCGCTTGCCTGATGCTGAAAACCTACTTACCCCTAAAGAGGTCGCCGCGCGTTTTCATGTAAACCCTAAAACTGTTACTCGTTGGGCAAAAGCAGGCAAACTCACCGCGATTCGCACCTTAGGTGGCCACCGTCGATATCGTGAATCGGAAGTTCTTGAGCGCTTGCGTGAGTACAAAGAGAGTTCAAGTTAACTAGTAAGGTTGTCTCATGAGCGAAAAGAATGATGACATGAAAGCAAGAATGCTTGCTGCCCTTGAAGCTAAGAAAAATAAACCAGGTGCACCAGGTACTCAGACACATTCTGAAACTGGATCAAAGATTCGCGGCGGACAA
>WLIQ01000063.1 GCA_009726135.1 Actinomycetota bacterium
CAAATCGGTAAATTGTCATTAATTGGCGCTGGAATGCGTTCACACCCAGGTATTACTGCAACCTTCTTTGGTGCCATGTCTGAAGCAGGAATTAACATTGAAATGATTTCAACATCAGAAATTCGTATTTCGATTATTTGTCGTCAATCTGATCTTGAACGCGGCGCTAAAGCTGCACATGCCGCTTTTGGTTTAGATGCAAACAGCAATGAGGCCGTTGTTTATGGAGGAACAGGACGATGAGTAAAAAGAAAAATACTAAGAAGCCATCACTAGCTGTAGTTGGCGCAACTGGCGCTGTTGGAACAGTGATGCTCAGCATTTTGTCTGAGCGGAAAGATGTGTGGGGCGAAATTCGCCTGATTGCATCTGCTCGCAGCGCTGGCAAAAAATTAATGTGTCGTGGTGAGGAATTAACAGTCGTCGCCTTAACACCAGAAGCATTTGATGGAATTGATGTGGCAATGTTTGATGTGCCAGATGAAGTTTCTGCACAGTGGGCACCAATAGCTGTAGAGCGCGGAGCGGTTGTTGTTGATAACTCTGCGGCGTTTCGAATGGATCCAAAAGTCCCATTGGTTGTTCCTGAAGTTAATCCAAAAGATGCAAAGAAGCGTCCGAAGGGAATTATCTCCAATCCAAATTGCACAACTCTTTCGATGATTGTTGCAATGGGTGCACTTAATAAGAAATTTGATTTAAAGGAACTAGTTGTTGCTTCCTACCAAGCTGCATCAGGTGCTGGTCAACCAGGTATTGATACTTTACGCGAACAAATCTCAATTGTTGCAGGGACAAATGCTGGCGAAGTTGCTGGCGATGTTCGCAAACTAGTTAAAGATTTAGGCGCTTTCCCAGCTCCGCTTGCACTTAACGTAATTCCTTGGGCGGGTTCGCTTAAAGAAGATGGTTACACATCTGAAGAGTTGAAGGTACGCAATGAATCTCGCAAGATTCTAGGGATGCCTAAATTGAAGGTTTCAACAACTTGTGTACGAGTTCCTGTTCTAACAACTCACTCTTTGGCTGTTCACGCAACTTTCAAAAAGGAAGTCACACGGAAAGCCGCACAAAAGGTTCTTGAAAAAGCTGCCGGTGTGACACTGCTTGATGATCCAGAAAATAAGAAGTTTCCAACTCCTAATGATTCAGTTGGAACAGATGCAACATGGGTTGGACGTGTGCGTCAGTCACTCGATGATAAGAAATCTATCGACCTATTCCTATGCGGCGACAATCTGCGCAAAGGTGCAGCCCTTAATACTGCGCAGATCGCTGAATTACTAGCAGTAGAGTTCACTTCATGAGCATTAAAGAACAGTTAAAAAAGGATCTGACCGAAGCTATTCGCGGGCGCGATGAAATTACTTCAGGCACAATCCGCATGGTTCTAACGGCAATTACGAATGAAGAAGTGGCTGGTAAAGAAGCCCGCGTTCTTAGTGATGAAGAAGTAATCACTGTTCTATCTCGCGAAGCTAAGAAGCGCCGAGAAGCTGCTGAAGCTTTTGAAAATGCAGGCCGTGCCGATAAGTCCGCGCTAGAAAAGAGTGAAGGCGAGGTAATTGCAAAGTACTTACCAGCACAGTTAAGTGAAGCCGATATCTCTGCAATTATTGCCGAAGCAATTGCTTCAACCGGCGCGCAGGGCCCTGCAGATATGGGCAAAGTAATGGGCGCAGTAAAACCAAAGATTGCAGGCAAAGCCGATGGCGGCGTTGTTTCTGCACTAGTGAAAGCAGCGTTAAACAAATGACTAAGTATGAATATGCAACAGTGCCACTTCTTTCTCACGCAACTAAGCAGATCCTTGATACATGGGGTTCTGATGGTTGGGAACTAGTCCAAGTTGTACCTGCTCCAGGAACTGGCGAGCAGCTAGTTGCCTATATGAAAAGAGTAATTGCATGAACACAGTAGATGTGCGCGCAAGACTAAAAGAACTTGGGCTTGAACTTCCAGTAGCGGCTAAACCAGTTGCAGCTTATGTTCCAGCAATCCGTACAGCAAACATCGTTTTCACTGCAGGACAACTTCCTTTAGTGAACGGTGAAATGGCTGGCACTGGAAAAGTTGATGGAGAAATTACTCCAGAGCGTGCAAAAGAGTTGGCACAGATTTGTGCGCTTAATTGTTTAGCTGCCGTTGAAACTGTTGCTGATGTAAACAAGATTACAAAGATTGTTCGCGTGGTTGGTTACGTAAATGGCGTTTCTGGTTACATCAATGCGCCACTAGTTGTAAACGGGGCAAGTGAACTGTTCTTAGCAATCTGGGGCGATGGTGCAAAACATGCACGTAGCGCAGTTGGAATTGCGGAATTACCTTTGAACTCACCGGTTGAAATCGAGCTAACGGTAGAAATTACAGACTAAAAACGGTCATTTACCGCGCTTTGAAAGGCGGTCGAAATCTGTAATTAAAACTGCACGTCCATCAAGCTTCAACCAGCCGCGTCCAGCGAAATCGGCAAGGGCTTTGTTTACTGTTTCACGAGATGCACCAACAAGTTGAGCAAGTTCTTCTTGCGTTAAATCATGGTGAACAAATAATCCTTCGTCAGTTTTCTTTCCAAAGCGCTCACCAAGATCGATAAGTGCTTTAGCAACGCGACCTGGAACATCAGAGAAAACTAAATCGCCAACCGCCTCATTTGTGCGACGAAGGCGTTGGGCTAATGAAGCTAATAATTGAAGTGCTACATCTGGGTTTTCGCGTAGCCACGGTAGAAGTTTTTCTTGTCCAAGACTTAAAAGTTTTGCATCAGTTACTGCAGTTGCAGTTGACGTGCGTGGGCCTGGATCAAAAAGACTTAATTCGCCGAACATTTCGCCAGGGCCAAGGATTGACAGTAAGTTTTCACGACCATCACCGCTTGAAGTTCCCAGCTTTAGCTTTCCTTCAACGATGACGTACAAATGATCACCTTCAGCACCTTCGGTAAAAAGGACGCTTCCCTTTGAAATCTTAACTAAATCCATCTTCGCGCGAAGAGATGCCGATGCGGCTTCATCAAGGGCGGTAAAGAGCGGGGCTCTATGTACTGCATCTAGATCTATGGTCACGGGTAGTACTTTAGCCTTATGCCCGCCCATAGCGAAACCCGTCGAGAGGCCCGGGCTGTCTACCGAATTCTGAGCAAGACTTACCCCAATATTCGCTGTGAATTAGATTTTAAAAATCCTTTACAGTTAATTGTTGCCACGGTCTTGAGCGCGCAATGCACAGATAAGAGAGTTAACACTGTTACTCCAGCCCTATTCAAAAAATATAAATCTGCTAAATCGTATGCAGAAGCAGATATACATGAGCTTGAAGAACTGGTGTATCAAACTGGTTTTTATCGCGCTAAGGCCCGCCATATAAAGGGCATAGGCGTCAGGTTATTAACTGATTTTGGTGGAGAAGTTCCCAGCACACTTGAAGAGCTAATTACATTGCCTGGAGTAGGTCGTAAAACCGCCAATGTAGTTTTAGGTCACGCCTTTGATATTCCAGGAATCACAGTTGATACACATTTTGGTCGCTTATCTCGCCGCTTTGGTTGGACGAAGGAAACAGATCCTGTGAAGGTAGAAAGAATTGTTGGAGAATTAATTCCGCAGAAAGAGTGGACAAATTTATCGCAGCGAATGATTTGGCATGGGCGGCGCATATGTCATTCACGCAAACCTGCATGCGGTGCATGTCCATTAGCCAAACTATGCCCTAGCGTTGGCATTGGTGAGATGGATGTAGCGAAAGCAAAATTATTAGTAAAGACCGATAAGGATTTTCGATGAAGAGATGCGCAATTGTAGTTGCCCTATTACTACTTGTCGGCTGTTCTTCATCTTCAGAAAAGATTGCCGGTCAGGTTATCTCCTGTAATTCACTTGAAAGCACGCTAACGAGTGATTCAATAAATCTTGACTGCCTTGATGGCAGTACTGGTGCATCCGTAAATACGTTAAAAGGCCCGATGATTATTAATGTTTGGGGCTCTTGGTGTGGCCCATGCAAAGAAGAGATGCCGATTTTGCGATCTTTTTATAAAAAGGCAGAAGGCAAAGTGGCTTTAGTGGGCGTTGATGTTGAAGAAGCATCAATTAGTGACGGCCGAGATTTTGTAGAGAACAATGGAATTACTTGGCCTAACTTGTTTGATTCAGCCGGAAGTTCTAGGCCTTATTTTGGAATGGGCGTACCAGTGACATGGTTTATTGCTCCCGATGGAAGTGTCGCTTATAAACACATAGGTGTACTTAAAAATGAGATTGAGCTAATTACCCTAACTTCAAAATATTTAGGGGTAAAGTTTTAGTCCTCAGATTTAGCGCTTTGCAAACCTTGCGAAATTAACTTCATAACATTGGGATCTGCCAATGTTGTGGCATCGCCAACTACGCGATCCTCAGCCACATCTTTGAGCAAACGACGCATGATTTTGCCACTTCGAGTTTTTGGAAGCTCATTCACAATCAAAATCTGACGTGGTTTAGCAATTGCGCCAATTTCTTTAGCCACGTGATTGCGAAGTGCAATATTTAATTCATCACCATTGGCATGTTCCATACCGCCACGCAAAATAACGAAAGCAACTATGCCTTGGCCAGTCATTGCATCAGCAGCTCCAACTACTGCCGCTTCTGCAACTGATTCATGCGAAACCAATGCCGACTCAACTTCAGTTGTTGAGATTCGGTGACCAGAAACATTCATCACATCATCAACGCGACCAAGTAACCAGATTGCACCTTCATGATCAAGCTTTGCGCCATCGCCAGCAAAATAAATTCCTTCAAAGCGTGACCAGTATGTTTCCTTGTATCGTTCATCTTCGCCCCAAATTCCACGAAGCATTGAAGGCCACGGTTCATCAAGAATTAAATAACCACCGTGTCCATCGCCAACTGGTACTGCGTTATCGTCAACAACTTTTGCACTAATTCCTGGAATCGGTCGCATAGCAGAACCAGGTTTAGTTGAAGTGACTCCAGGTAGTGGAGAAATCATGATGGCGCCGGTTTCTGTTTGCCACCATGTATCAACGATTGGACAGCGATTTCCACCAATTACTTCGCGGTACCACATCCATGCTTCAGGGTTGATTGGTTCACCCACAGATCCCAATAAGCGTAATGATTGCAGGTTATGTGCTTGTGGAAATTCATCGCCCCACTTCATCCAAGTACGAATTAAAGTCGGTGCCGTATACAAAATTGTTACGCCGTATTTTTCAATAATTTCAAAGATACGTCCCTTGTGTGGAGTATCTGGCGTTCCTTCGTACATCACTTGTGTTGCACCATTTATAAGTGGCCCGTAAACAATGTATGAATGTCCGGTAACCCAACCAACATCTGCCGTGCACCAATAGACATCGGTTTCGGGCTTAATATCAAAAACAACTTTGTGGGTATATGCCACCTGCGTTAAATAGCCGCCGGTTGTGTGAAAAATACCTTTTGGCTTGGCCGTTGTGCCCGATGTATACAAAATGAAGAGCGGGTGCTCAGAATCAAAGCTTTCTGCCACATGTTCTTCGGACTGGCGACCAACAATGTCGTGCCACCAAATATCACGATCAGTCCATGCTGTTTCTTGTTTTGTACGTTGAACTACTAAAACCTTCTCAACGTTATGTTTGCCTTTGAGCGCTTCATCAACAGCTGGCTTTAATGCAAAAGCTGCACCTTTTCTAAATCCACCATCGGCGGTAATTACTAATTTTGCGTCAGCATCTTGAATTCGCGAAAGCAACGCGTCAGCAGAAAATCCACCAAATACAACTGAATGTGGTGCGCCAATTCGCGCACAAGCCAACATTGCAATTGCTGCTTCAGGAATCATTGGCATATAAATCGCAACGCGATCTCCAGATTTAATTCCAAGCTCTATCAGCGCATTTGCAGCCTTTTTAACTTCTGTAAGCAATTGTGAGTAAGTAATAGTTCGAACATCACCAGGTTCGCCCTCAAAGTAAAAAGCAACTCGGCTGCCACGACCTTGCGCAATGTGGCGATCTAATGCGTTAACAGATGCATTTAATTTTCCACCAATGAACCACTTGGCATAAGGAGGATTCCATTCAAGTGCCGAATTCCATTTTTTATCCCACTGAAGTTCTAGAGCCTGTTCTTCCCAAAATGCCACGCGATCCATATTTGCATGTGCATATTCATCTGGCTTTGCATTTGCTTGCGCGGCAAACTCTGGAGTAGGTGGAAAATGACGATCTTCAGTCAATAAGTTTTCTAAGGACTCGTTGTCTTGGCTCATACCGAGTGAGATTACCCGCCGAAACCGTTTATCAACAGAGTTTTCTGCACATTGCATGTCACATTCCTTTCGCCCCCAGAATTCCGCAGCGAAGGGAGGTCACACATGGGAATTTCATCTATTTTGTTGCTGATGTTTAAGTTCTTCGGCAACGCCACATTGGTCGCAGCTCTATTCCGTTTTGCCGGCTCGGTCTTTAAGACATACATGTAGGTGTATCTGCCAAAAAGCCCCTAGCCCACCCGAACTAGGGGCTTTTTCGCGCCTTTTTTGTGGGATTCGAGCCAAAGTGAGAGGATTGGCCGTAAGCCTCTAGACGGTTCAAAGTTGCACTCGCTTTTAGGGATTACACCAAGCTACTAGGAGTCACAGTGCCAATTGCTAGCCCAGAAATTTATGCCGATA
>WLIQ01000064.1 GCA_009726135.1 Actinomycetota bacterium
CGCTAGACGCTGAGAAATTCCTGGCTGGCCACTAAAGTTCTCAACCTAACAACAGATATCAAGGAGTAAATAATGGCTACGAGCAAAGTAACAACGGCAACATTTGATGCTGAAGTTTTAAAGAGCAGCACGCCTGTATTGGTCGATTTCTGGGCTGAATGGTGTGGCCCATGCCGTGCTGTTGGACCAATTCTTGAAGAGATCTCAGATGAATACGGTGCAAAGCTAAAGATTGTAAAGCTGAACACAGATGAAGAGTCAGCGATTGCAATCAAGTATGGAATTACATCAATTCCAACTATGAATGTTTATGTCAATGGCGAAGTTGTAAAGACAATTGTTGGCGCTAAGCCAAAGCCAGCGATGTTGAAGGAACTTGAAAGCTTTATTTCTTAAGTACAAAGATGTCTCAACTTTCGCAAGCCGAGATTCGCACATTTCAACAGGCCCGTGGCTTAAACGTCACGGGGCTTGTTGATGAAGTCACGGCCCGCGCATTAGAAGAAGCGCGATGGAAGTTAGGTGATCGCTCCTTAAATATTCAAGAGCCGCCTTATATGCGCGGTGATGATGTTGCTGCCTTGCAATCCCGGTTAACTGAAATGGGTTTTGATTGCGGGCGAGTAGATGGAATTTTTGGTCCCCGCACTGAATTAGCCGTCAAAGATTTTCAAAAATCGGTTGGTGCAACTATTGATGGCAAATGTGGTCCTGCAACAATCATTGCGCTCATTCGATTAACTAAAATTGTTTCAGGTGGTGCACCAACTGCAATGCGTGAAAACGCTACACAAAAAAACCGTGGTCCTGCATTAGCAAATAAAACTATTGTTTTAAATCCAGATGGTGATGATCAATTTGTTTATGATGTTGCTGTCCGTACTGAAGGACGTCTACTTGCTTTAGGAGCATCGGTTTTTTTAACTCGCGGATCAAGTAATAATCCCAGTGAAAGTGAGCGCATAGCTTTTACAAATAACAGCAATGCAGATTTAATGATTTCACTTCATGAAGATAGTTACAAAAATGAAAATGCGCATGGTGCCGCAACATATTTTTACGGTAGCGATGCGCATGGAATTCACTCAATTGTGGGAGAACGTTTTGCTTCCTTAGTACAGCGTGAAATTTGCGCCCGCACTGACTTTGCTAACTGTCGCACTCATGCGATGACTTGGGATTTACTTCGATTAACTAAAGCGCCTTCGGTTCGCATTGATCTTGGTTATAAAACTAATCCTGGCGATATTGGGCGCATGTCTCGCCCTGATTTTCGCGATGTAATTGCCGAAGCTCTTGTTATTGCGATTCAACGGCTCTATTTAGCCGCTGAAGATGATGCAAAAACTGGAACTTTGCGTATTTCTGATCTTCGCAAAGCCGGCATCCGTCGCTAATTAGTGCTCGAAGCACTACTGCCGTATGGGAGACTTAAGCCATGTCTGATGTAACGCCACGTTTTACTACAGGCGCACCTCAAAATTTAGAGGAGCGCTTTGCTGGACGTGCTGCCCATATGCAACCAAGTGAAATTCGTTCACTTTTTGCTGTTGCGTCACGACCTGAAATTGTTTCATTAGCTGGCGGAATGCCAAATCTTTCTGCGCTGCCAATGGGAATGATGGCTGATGTTGTTCAAAAATTGATCCTGACTAACGGCGCTGAAGCTTTGCAATATGGAAGCGGCCAGGGACATCCCAAACTGCGTGAACAAATCTGCGAAGTAATGGCTTTGGAAGGAATCCGTGCCAACCCAGATGATGTTTTAGTGACAACAGGTTCACAACAGGCGTTGGATTTAATTTCACGTATTTTTATTGATCCAGGCGATGTTGTTCTAGCTGAAGCACCTTCTTATGTGGGCGCACTTGGCACTTTCCATCAATACGAAGCCAAAGTTGTACATGTTGAAACTGATGAATTGGGATTAGTTCCAGAAGGTTTGCGTGCAGCAATCAAGACAGTGCGTGCATCTGGTCGCAGAATAAAGTTTTTGTACACAATCCCTAACTACCAAAATCCATCAGGTGTGCTTCTTCCAGCAGATCGACGTACTGAGATTTTAAGTATTTGTCGCACTGAAGGAATCTTTGTTGTTGAAGATAACCCATATGGGTTGCTCGGTTTTGATAAGCCATCGCCAAATGCGATGCGCGCAGAAGATTCTGAAAATGTTATTTATTTGGGATCATTTTCAAAGACAATTGCCCCGGGAATGCGTGTGGGTTGGGCGTTAGTACCGCCATCACTTAAAGAAAAACTTATTATTGCAAGTGAATCATCAATCTTGTGTCCATCTAATTTTTCACAGTTAACAATCTCTAGTTATTTAGCCGATCAACCTTGGCGCGATCAAATCGCATCATTTTGCGATCTTTATAAAGTCCGTCGTGATGCGATGTTGGAATCACTTGATGAACATTTTCCAGCAACTGCAAAATGGACCAAGCCTGGTGGCGGTTTTTATGTTTGGGTCACTTTGCCACCAGAAATTGATACTAAAGCGTTGATGCCTAAAGCAATTGTTGCCAAGGTCGCTTATGTGCCGGGTACCGCTTTTTATGCCGATGGGTTTGGTTCATGGTCAATGCGTTTGTCGTATTGCTATCCAACACCAGAACGAATTCGTGAAGGCGTTAAGGCTTTGGGTGGCGTCATAAAGACTGAGATGTCACGCCGAGCCGGAAACCAACTTAATTAATTATTAATTGCCTTAGCAATTCGTTGTAAATCTTCACTTCCAGCAAACTCAATAACAATTGTTCCCTTTTTAATGCTGCCCTGAATTGATACTCGGGTATCTAGAGAATCCCCCATAGTGTCAGCAATTTCTTGAAGTTCAGGGCTGGCAGATTTTGTTGCTTTTAACTTCTTTGCACCTTTTCGCTTTGGAGCTCCAGTAGAAATAATCTCTTCAGTAGCACGAACGCTTAAACCTTCGGCAATGATGCGCGCGCACAGCTTTTCAATCTCTGATGAATCATTTAATCCAAGCAAGGCGCGGGCATGTCCAGCACTTAGTGCACCAGTAATAAGTTTTTGTTGAACCGCAGTTGGTAAGTTCATTAAACGGATTGTGTTGGAAATTAATGGACGTGATCGCCCAAGCTTTGCCGCTAGTTCGTCGTGTGTGCAATTAAAGTCAGTAAGTAGTTGTGAATACGCTGCAGCTTCTTCAAGTGAGTTAAGTTGGCTGCGGTGAATGTTTTCAATCAACGCTTCGCGCAATAGTTCATTATCCGGAGTTTGGCGAATAATTACAGGAATAGTTTTTAATCCAGCAGCTTTAGCTGCGCGAAAGCGTCGCTCTCCCATAATAAGTTCATAGGAACCATTTGATTTTTGGCGAACAACCGGTGGTTGCAAAATACCGATCTCTTTAATTGATGCAGTTAATTCATTGAGTGCATCAACATCAAAGTGTTGACGTGGTTGACGTGGGTTGGCCAAAATTAAATTGATATCAACTTCATTTTGAGTTGCAACTTCAGTGCCAGCAACAGTTAATGATGTTGGAATTAATGCATCAAGATTTGTTCCCAGTCCTCCACGACGTGCCATTATGCAATCTCACCTTCGCGTTTGTAATTGATTGAAACAACATTGGAATCAAATGGTTTTCCGCGTTCGGCTAACTCACGAGCCACAGACATATATGCAACTGCACCTGGAGATGATGCGTCATATGTCATTACAGTTTGATTAAATCCTGGGGCTTCTGAAACTCGTACTGCACGTGGGATTGGAATATCAATTAATTCGTTTGGATAATGTTTGCGGATTTCATCAGCAACATCATTAGCAAGACGAGTACGTCCGTCAAACATTGTTAAAACAAAAGTTGAAAGTTTGAGTGATGAGTTCAAACGCTTCTTTACTAATTCAAAAGTTTTTAAAAGTTGTGATAAACCTTCGAGTGCGTAATATTCACATTGGATAGGGATTAACATTTCTTTGGCGGCGGTTAACGCATTGATAGTTAAGAGACCAAGTGATGGTGGGCAATCAATAAAAATATAATCAAGGGGTTCACCGGAATCGCTGCGTTGTTTAGCTAACTCTTCGATCGCATCTTTTAAACGCATTTCGCGGGCAACCATTGGTACTAATTCAATTTCAGCTTGGGCTAAGGATGTGTTGGATGAAACGCATTCAAGTGATGGGAAACCTTTAACTTTTTGAATCGCTTGCGCCATTGTTAAATCGCCCATTAAAACTTCATAAATTCCAGGATTTTCTAGGTGTTCTACCCCGAAAGCAGTTGATGCATTTCCTTGAGGATCTAGATCAATGACTGCCACCCGCAGGCCACCCATAGAAAGAGCTGCTGCCAGGTTGACGGTTGTGGTGGTTTTACCTACTCCGCCCTTTTGATTGGCGACGGTGATAATTCGAAGGGCGGCCGGTTTGGCCATCGCCTCTTTGAGGCGGCGGGTACCTATGACCGGCTTTGTTTCACGTGAATCATCCACGGGCGCTAGTTAAGCACCTTTGCGTACCTCCACGATACGACCAAGCTCAATGCCCTCCAGATTTACCTCGTGAAGTATCGCTTTTGGCACGGCTTTCATCTCTTCTTCAGCGGATTTACCCTTAATGGCCATTAATGAGCCACCGGTCTTTAAAAGGTGCCAGCTCATCTTCTTTAGTTTTTCCAAAGGGGCCACAGCGCGGGCCGTTACATAGTGCGCTGTTGTACGGACATCCTGGGCTTGTCCACGGATAACCTCAATTTCAAGGCCAGCCACAGCCTCTTTAAGAAATTCAACGCGGCGCTCCAGGGGTTCAATCAGAGTTACATGCAGATCTGGACGGGCTAGGGCAATCACGATTCCAGGCAGGCCTGCCCCTGAACCGATATCAAAGACGATGGAGCCTGGCTTTAAAAGGGTAGTAACTGCAAGGCAGTTGAAGATATGGCGATCCCAGATGCGATCAGCCTCGCGTGGGCCAATCAGGCCCCGTTCAATCCCAGCGCCTTCAAGAAAGGCGGCATAGGCGTGAACCCGCTCGATATCAGGAAAATATCGTTCGATCAGGGTTTCACGTGAAACCTGCATTTACGCTGGATAGATGACGACGTAGCGGTTTGGATCTTCTCCATCAGATTCGCTACTTAGGCCCAGCTCTTGAATTGTGTCGTGGATGATTTTGCGCTCAAAGGCGTTCATTGGAGCCAGTTTGATTGAGGCGCCGGTTGATTTAGCTTCTTCAGCCATCTCGTTGGCAAGTTTGGTGAGCTCCTTGCGGCGGTTGGCGCGGAAGTTGTCGATGTCGAGCATCAGGCGTGAGCGATCTCCGGTTGCAGTCTGAACTGCTAGACGAGTCAGCTCTTGAATAGCGTCTAGAACTTCGCCATCTCGACCCACGAGGTGGTTGAGCTTTCCGCCAACGATGGCCAGTGAGGCACGGTCGTTTTCGACGTCGATATCGATATCGCCATCAAGGTCTGCAATATCGAGCAACGCCTCTAGGTAGTCGGCGGCGATGTCGCCCTCTTCCTCCAACTTTGCCACGCCTTTAACAGGCTTGGTTTCTACGGCCTCTACTGCCTCTTCAACTACTTTTTCAACAACTTCTGCTTTTGCCTTTGCCATGATGCTCTCCCAGTCGGGTTTGTAGTGAATTAATACTATTTGTACTGATTTGTCCTATTTCTTCTTCTTTTTCTTCTTTGGTTGATTTCGTTGCCCTTTGGTCTCTTCATCTAGAGGGGCCACATCTGTTTCGGGGGTCACTTCACCGTTTTTGTGAGCACGCTTTCGTTGCAGCTCTTCATAGGCGGGAGATCCCGGTGTTGGGTTTCGCTTAATGACATAGAACTGTTGTCCCCATGTCCAAAGATTTGTTGTTGACCAATAAATTAAAACTCCGATTGGAAAGTTAACACCAGAGATTGCAAAAATTAATGGGAATGCGTACAACATAATTTTTTGTTGTTGCAACATCATATTGTTGCTTGAATCCATCTTCGGCATACCCTTCATCATTAACTGACGTTGGGTTGTAAAGGTTGTTAAAGACATAAATGCAATCAAAATTACAGTTACGATTTTTACAGTTGTTATATCTGAACCTAAAAATGTTTGAGAAATTGGCGCGTTAAAGAATTTTGCTTGAGCTGCGCTAACAACGTCTTGTTGTGTTAATACTCCATGTTTAACTGGAGGGTTTTTTCCAATTCCATTAAGAACAGTAAAGAGTGCAAAAAAGATTGGTGCTTGGGCAAGGATTGGAAAACATGATGCAAGTGGGTTTGTCTTATGCTCTTTGTAGAGCTTCATCATCTCTTCTGATTGCTTTTGGCGATCATCTTTGTACTTTTTTTGGATTTCCTTCATGTGTGGCTGCAGCGCAGTTAAAGCGCGCTGGCTTTTAATCTGCTTAACAAAAAGTGGAATCAAAATAATACGGATGATAATCACAAGGCCAATAATTGCGAGTGACCATGACACTCCACTGTCTGCACCAAACAAAGGTGAGAGTAAATCGTGAATTGTGACAATAACCCAAGAAACGGCGATATATAAGGGTTTTAAGATGCTATCCATTAACACTTACCTTCTCTTTCGAAACTACGTAGTCAACTCCGCCATGTGACCATGGGTTACACCGCAC
>WLIQ01000065.1 GCA_009726135.1 Actinomycetota bacterium
AAGAAGCATTGTCCTGAGTTGGGCCGTGAAGAAATTCGCTCACGGGTTATTCGGGTGCTCGAAGAAATGGGTTTGGATTCTGAACGTGTTAGTCGTTCATACCCGCATCAGCTGTCGGGAGGAATGTGTCAAAGGGCTTCGATTGCCATTGCAATTGTTATCCAACCTGAATTAATTGTTACTGATGAATGCACTTCGGCATTGGATGTGACATCGCAGGCAGAAGTAGTGAATGTATTGAAAAAACTTACAATTTCGCATCAAACCGCGATGCTGTTTGTCACGCATGACATTCTTCTTGCCAGCGAATTATGTCATCGCTTGATTGTTATGCAACATGGCGTGATTGTAGAGGGGGGCGAGACTTCAGAAGTTCTTGCCAATCCAACTCACCCGTACACGCGTGGACTTATTTCGGCAGTACCTCGATGGGGATGAATAGTTTTATGACAGAAAAAGTGAAGACTCTTTCATGATTTCTGGAAATATTGCATCCGATCTATATCGCAGATCTGTAGAAGTGCCGGATCGTGTCGGTCTGATCTTTGAGGATGGAAGATCTTTGACATTTGCCCAATGGGAAGAGCGAGCCGCAAAATGCGCTGGTGTTCTCGCTTTTGACTTAGGGGTGAAGCGTGGTGATCGAGTGGCGCTCTATTTGCAAAACAGCATTGATCTAGCTTCGCTGCTTTTTAGTTGTTGGAAGATCGGCGCAGTGCCGATCACACTGAGTGTGATGTACAACACAGAAGAAGTTGAATCTGCGCTAAGGAAGACGGGTGCAGTCGCAATAGTCACCCACAGTAACCATGTGCGAAATATTCTGGAGTCAAAGTCTATTTTCGTTAACAACTCAAAAATGAAGGTTGTTGTTGCAAATAATGTTGACGGAACATCAGATGATTTAGATCCAACGACCAGTTGTGTCTCTTTGGAGAGTCTTTTGTCTACCGCTGTGCCAGTGCACGAAATGATCGAGCCTGAAGCCGATGATGAAGGCACCATTTTGTTCACAGGTGGTACAACTGGTTTGCCAAAAGCTGTAACTGTCACCCATTCGGGAACAAGGTCATCTTTAAGCACTCTGGCAAAGGCGTCCAAGAGAGGATTGGAAGGTCCTTACCCTGCTGTCGACGAAGGCGTTACTCCAAATTTGTTGGCGCTGCCATTGTTCCATTCTGGAGGCCAGCAAGCTCTACTTTTTGCATTGTATGTTGGTCGTTCTCTCGTCTTAATGGAGCGATTCAGAGTTCAGATTCTGAGTGCGCTCGTTGAGAAATATAAAATTGACAATCTGTTTTTGATGCCCACAATGTTGTACGACATAGTGCATGCCAAGGATCGAATTGAGTTGGCATCAGTCAGAAGCGTATTGATTGCGGGTCAAGCTTTAGATCCAAATCTTAAGCAGGAGTTCGAAACGAATTGGTCCATTCCAATTTTTTCCAATTATGGTTCTACGGAAATTGGCCATGTTGCTGGTTGGACATCCAGCGATCTCAAAGCTAAGCGTTGGAAACCTGGTCCCGTTGGGCGAATTTACGATGGAGTTGTCGTCGAGATTCGCGACGAAGAAGGGTCGGCCGTAGCCGTTGGTCAGTCGGGCGAGATTTGGGTGAAAGCTTCATTGTCGAAGGGTTACATAGATGAGGCAGATGGAAACCCCGGTGAGCTCGTTGTTGACGGGTGGGTTGGATCTGGAGATATCGGTTATGTCGATGACAATCGGCTTTTGTATCTGGTTGGTCGCAAACGAGACATGATCAAGACTGGTGGGTTTCAAGTTTGGCCACAAGAGATAGAGCTCGTGTTGCGAACACACGCATTAGTGGCTGACGTAGCAGTTGTTGGAATTGAAGATCCTCGGATGGGGGAAATTCCCAAAGCTTTTGTGGTACTTGATGAACGCGTGGGCACCGATTCTTCACAGCTTGCATCTGAACTTATTGAATTATGTCGAAGTCGCTTGGCTCACTATAAGTGCATTCGCGAAGTCGAAGTAATCGCCAACTTGCCGAGATCAGAAGCAGGCAAGGTGCAACGTGGCGAACTGGCAAATAGATCACGAAATTAAGACAACAAATGAATGGAGTAAAGAAATGAAAAAGAGCGAATATGAATTACTTGCAAATCAGTGGGATGACGAGGCAATGGAGACCGATGAGAAGGTCTTGAAGAGCTTAGTTTTGTACGAAAAGGATCCTTCGATTTCGGCTGCCTACATTTCTTTTAATTCGCCATCGACTCTTAACGCAGTTCCTGTCGCTGCACTGGAAATTGTTGGTGACTACGTCCGAGAAGCAGAAGCTGATGATGAAGTCAAAACAATTATTTTTCGAGGAATTGGACCGTGCTTCGGAACTGGCGCAGATGCCAAAGAACTTGGCCATTACATTGGGTACAAGACTCCAAAGCCGGGCGAGAAGCCTTACAAACCATCTCAGCACAACCGAATGTTGCCCGACAGAAATATTGTGATGGGTGCATTTACGGCGTCTGTACAAAATTGTCTAAAAGTCACAATCTGTCAGGTGCACAGTTATTGCTACGGAGGCCATATGCAAATTGCGCTTGCTGCAGACATGGTGATTGCATCTGATGACGCCTTATTTACCCACCCCGCATTTAGGTATCTCGGCGCTGGACCACAAGATATGTGGGCATGGGTGGAGAACTTAGGAATCAAGAAGATGAAAGAGATCATGTTTACAATGCGTGCCCTTGGTGCAGAAGAGGCAGAGAAAGCTGGGCTGGTAAACAAAGTCGTAGCAAAAGATGATCTTGATCAATGGGTACGTGACTACGCGCAGGCTGTATCAATGATGCCTCTAGATGGGATCATGATTGGAAAATCACTCATGCGATTGATGATGGAAGCTCGTGGAAAAGGTGTCGGCGAAATCATTGCTTGGGCCGGACATGGCTGGGCAACAAATCTCAAGTTGGAAGAAGGTGAGTTCAATTTTGTCCGTGAACGTATGACCAAAGGATTAAGTCAGACGCTTCACGACCGAGATATGAAGGTGGCCCCATTTTTCAGACTTGGTGAAACACGAGAGGGCTAATGACACCGCAAATCAAATTTGGGATCTTGGCATCACATCAATACCCACAAGGTGTTGATCTGAAATCAAACCTACGCGAATTGTTTTCACTGGTCGAATACGCAGCCGAACTGAAGTATGACTCTGTGTTTGCAATACATCACTATGTTGCAAATTTGCAAACCCCGCAGGTCATTTCTATGACAGCTGCATTGCTTGCCCACAGTGGTGATATGAGGGTTGGTACTGCAATTTTGCTATTGCCATTCATACACCCAGTGCATGTTGCGGAAGAGTATTCAACTCTGGATCATCTTTCTGATGGGAAGATCATTCTCGGTGTTGGCGCAGGGTATCGAGATTCCGAATTTGATGCTTTTTCATTAAACAAGAAGGAGCGTGGTTCGCGACTTGCAGAATCAGTTGAAGTAATTAGAAAGTTATGGACAGGCGAGCCCGTGTTCCATAAAGGAAAATATTTTCAATTGGATGGTCAGAAAATCAGTATCCCACCGCTGCAAAAGGGTGGACCACCTATTTGGGTTGGAGCTGGTGCTTTTTCAGCGATTGAACGCGCAGGAAAAATTGGTGATGCCTGGTTGGCTCCGGGAAATCCTCCGACTGAAGGGTGGTTCGAAGAGGCTCTTCAACGATACAACGGAGCGCTTGCGGAAGCCGGGCGAGAAAAATCGACGGTTGATCGTCCGGTGATCGTCGAATTGTATTGTGCTGCTAGTGACGAGTTGGCACGAGAGCAATCTCTGCCATATGTCAAGGATGAGTACTTTACTTACTCTGATTACAAACAACTTTCCTGGCAAAAATCTCGTTTTGATTATCTCTGGGACAAGGTCTTTCTTATTGGATCTCCTGAAACTATTGCTCGCCGAGTCTTGGAGTTGTCTCAGCTTGGCTTTAATCAAATTATTTTTAGACCATTTTGGATTGGCATGCCGATGGCTCTAGCGCGAGAAAGTGTGCGATTGGTAGCGACAGAAGTTCGTCCGCTTTTATTGAAGGCAAATGTATGAGCGAAGCGATCAACAAAAAAGCTAGTGCAGGCTCGTTACATCACATCACTGTTGGCGTTACTGACATAGACAAGTCGTTGTCGTTTTATGTGGACGGCCTAGGTCTCCGTAAAACATTGGACACTGTTGTTCGAGGAGAAGCATTTGAGCGCCTGCTTCGTTTGCCAGAGAATTCGAGTGCGCGAACTGTATTTTTGCAAGGACCTGAACGGATCGGTCAGGTTGAACTTGTCGAATGGAAAACTTCGGACAATTCAACTCAAAAACCATGTCGCCCAGGAAGTCCTGGCTTATGTGTTCTGTCATTTTCCGTTGGCAGATCTGATTTTGAATTGATTCAAAAGCAACTAGTTGATGCTGGAGCTGTTTTGTGGAGTGATCCAGTCGTGAGCGTCTTGGACGGTTATGGGGAAATCTTGGCTTTTGTTACTGAGGACCGCGATGGAAACATGATTGAGGTTGTATGTCTCCCATCTGACGAAGAAATATCAAGTTTTAGAAAAATGGAACAGACCAATCCCAAGTAGGCAATTAGAGAAGTAGGTGAAAATGGATGATCTTCAGAAAAATGTAAGTCCAGTGGGCTTCTGGGTGGTGGCACCCAGTCGACGTGATCGACTTGGCATCATTGATGCGACAGGCGAGAGTTTGACATTCGGTGAGATGTATGACCGAATAAATCAAGTTTCTCATCTTTTTAGACGTAAGGGAATGAAGGTCGGAGACACAATTGCGGTGATCGCAAGAAATCGCGTTGACACAATTGTTGTTCACCTGGCTGCAATGCAAAGCGGCTTGTACTACACGCCAATTAACTATCATTCGGTCGTCCCGGAAATTGAATACATATTCAAAGATTCAGAAACATCACTCGTCATCTGTGATCAAGATTTTGCAGCAGTTGTTCGCCAAGCATCCGACGCGGTAAACATTCCTGCAGATCGCCGAATTGTTCTCGGAGTTGCTGATGGTTTTGAATCATTGAGGGAGGCGATTGCCGGTGAGCCGACTTCATTGCCCACTGACAGAATTGGTGGACAGATACTTCAATACACATCTGGAACCACTGGTCGCCCCAAAGGCGTTCGTCGAAAAATCACGAATGTTGATGCGGATACTGCTGCTGCATCATTGCGCTGGGTGTTGGAAATGTATGGGATAGATCCTTCCAAGCCAGGAACAATGCTTACCACCACGCCTATTTATCACACCGCTGGACTTAATCTGACGACGCTGGCAATCCATTTTGGAGTGTCGATTGTGATGATGGACCGATGGACTCCCGAACTGATGTTAGAGCTCATCGAGCAGTACAAGATCAATATGACTGTTGTTGTACCGACTCAATTCGTTCGATTACTCAAACTTGAGCAAGAAGCGAGAAATTCAAGAGACATTTCTTCACTTGAATGGGTAGTGCACGGTGCGGCGCCTTGTTCTCCCGAAATTAAACGACAGATGATTGAATGGTGGGGACCAATCATTTTCGAGTATTACGGATCTACCGAAGTGGGCGGAACCTTTGTCACTTCCGCTGATTGGCTGAGCCATCCGGGAACGGTTGGCAAACCTGGACCTGTTACAAAGTTGCGGGTACTTAATGAATTGGATGCTGAGGTGCCTACGGGTACTGTCGGACGAATTTTTATGCGCCAAGGCGACGATCAAATCGAATACTTGCATGATCCTGAAAAGACGCTCAAGTCTCGAGTACGAGACATGATGACGGTGGGCGATATTGGTTGGGTTGATGATGATGGGTTTCTCTATTTGGCGGGTCGCACCAGTGAAGTCATCATCGTTGGAGGCGTCAATATCTACCCAGCCGAAGTGGAAAATGTAATCCTTGGACACGGTTCAGTTGCCGATGTTTGTGTGGTTGGCGTACCAAATGAAGAGTATGGGGAAGAAGTATTTGCGGCAATTGTTTTACGAGGATCAGATCAGGGTGCGTCGGAAACTGTGAAAGGCAAACTACGAGAAGAAATAGAGAATCTTTGTTTCGACCAACTGGCAAAATTCAAGTGCCCTCGTAGGATCGAATTTAGAAGTGACTTACCGCGCGATCCAAACGGCAAGTTGTATCGAAAGAAAGTTCGAGACCCGTTCTGGGAATCAGCTCAAAGGTCGATATGAGCACTTACTCAAATGACTTTGAACATGTAATGACGACAACGCGATCTGTGCGGAAGCGACTGGACTTTGATCGTCAAATAGATTTCGAAGTGATTGAAGAGTGTATGAAAATCGCCCTGCAGGCTCCCACGGGGGGTCATGCAGAAGACTGGCGTTGGATATTTGTGACGGATCTTGAAATCAAATCTAAGATTGCCAAAATTTATAGAGAAAACTTTATTAAACATGTAAAGGAGCCTCTTGAAAGTAAGGGTTCCGAACACTCAGAGATTCAAGGTCGCCTTGGTGGTGTTTCTTCGTCTGGGATGGATGATCGAACGACACGAATGCTTGATGGAGCGTCTTTCCTTGCTGAGAATAT
>WLIQ01000066.1 GCA_009726135.1 Actinomycetota bacterium
GATATGTTTCTAGGCTTGGTGTGACTGTGCGTTCTTCAAGTTCTGGATCAAGAATGACCATAAGTTCATAGTGACGCATGTGTTAACCCGACCTCCTCTGGACTAAGACGGCCACGGCATTTCCGTGACAGGAGGGTTAATAATTTCTTTACCGGGCCGGGTGGCCTGGTTAAGAGGGTTAAGGGTAGGGCTTAGAGGCCTCAAAGAGTAAATCGAACAGGGATCCCTGTGTATTTCGCGCCTCCAAAGCCCGTTTTATCAGGGTGGCGGCCAAGTAGGTGGTGGCAGCAATGCGGATCAAAGAAATGGTGGCGTAACCCCCTTGTTCTAAACCAAAGTGCGCGCCGGTAAGAAGGGCTAAGTGTTGCCAGATGGCAACGTGATACAAAGATTCTGCACCTTGCCAGATCCAAAATGCATGCAAGTCTTTTTTGTTTTTTAGAGCAATAACAGCCAATGGAGTTAGCCACAAAACATATTGTGGTGAATACACCTTACTTGCAATCATCACAACAGATAGAACAATAAAAGCAACGGAGGCAAGTGTTGGTGTGTGCTTTAGTTCAAAAAGAAATATCGCAAATGATGTTAAACCTATGAGCAAAAGCAATAGCGCTAAGTAATTTAGGTTTGTTAGGCCTAATCCCAATTGGTTAAAAGCAAGCCACAATGAACCTGAATCAGCTTTGCGCCCTATGTTGAGTTGATAGAAGCGCCACCAACCCGTTGGTGTTGTTAATGCAAAAGGAAGATTGATTGCTAGCCAGATAGCAATTGTGGTGAGAGTGTATTTAATTAATTCTCTGATTTGATTAGAACGCCACAAGATAAAAAGTATTGGCAACAGTAAAAATATTGGTAGAAATTTTGTAGAGATTGAAACTGCTATCGCGATAGAACTATACAAATACGCTTTGCGGTCAAACCAGTAGATTGCCAACATCATTGTTGTAATCGCCCAAAGATCCCAGTTGATATAGAGCGATGCGATCATTGCAGGCCCAACAACAACAAGATAGGCGTACTCGGGTTTTATCTTGCGAACTAGCAAGACAACTGCAATGAATAAGAGCGCAAGCAATAGCGCGTTGAAATTAAAATATGAAACTGGAGAGTGCGCAACAAAGGAAGTTGCATACATAACTATGCCCGTAAGTACTGGGTATTCAACAGCATTAGTTTCACTTGCATATGGCCATTTATTATCAACCATCCCTCTTTCACCAAAGAGAGAAGGTAAGTCGCTATAACAAGCGTGAATATATTGGTCTGGAGTAGCCCAGATAGTGCTCTGGCAATGTGAGAACTTAGTAAAGGACACGAGAGCTGCCAAAATTGCTAATAGAAATAATGCTCTCGTGCCACTCTTCATTACGGAGTCTTTTGTTGCTTTCCGCCAGATGTCATAACAATTGGATCAAGTCCGCCGATGTTTGATGGTGCAGGAAATTCCATAACAGGTTCGCCTTTGAGTGCGCCCTTCATAAACGCGGTCCAAATACGGGCGGGGAATGAACCACCAGTAACCGAGTTCATCCCACCGATTCCGTTCAGAGTTAATGTCGCGTTATCACGGAAAAAAGCAACTGATGCAGCAATTTGTGGTGTGTAGGCACTAAACCAAGCAGATGCATCAGATTGAGATGTTCCAGTCTTTCCAGCAGCTGGTCGTCCAAGTGCTAAGGCTGCGGTGCCCGTACCGTTTGTTACTACTCGTTTTAGCGCATATGTTAAATCGGCCATAACTTCTTTACTAAATACTTCTTGGGTTTCTGGCTTAGCTTCATATAAAACACCTTTATTTGACCCAATTACTTGAGACACTAAATATGGTTTTGATTTAACTCCTTGTGCAGCAAATGTTGCATAGGCATTTGCAACGTCAATAACATGAGGGCTTGCAACACCTAAAACAACTGAAGGTGTCGGCATCATTGCTACGGATTCAGGAATACCTGCACGACGTGCAACGTCCACAACTGCGGCAGGGCCAACTTTAATTCCAAGTGGAACATAGACCGTGTTAATTGAATGCTCGGTTGCAAACAACAAACTGACTTGTCCCCATCCTTGCAATCCATAGTTGCCAACTTCATATGGTTTGCCGGCATCATCAAAAGTTTGAGGTGAGTCACCGTTCCACATTGACGTTAATGGAATTCCTTGTTCAAGGGCAGCAATCAATGCAAAGGGTTTGAAGTTTGAACCAGGTTGAGTAATAGATTGTGTTGCATCGTTTAACTGACGCTCTAAGTAATCTCGGCCGCCATACATGGCAAGTACTTCACCGGTTCCAGGGCGAATTGCAGCTAAACCAATTCGCAGATCGGCTGGTGCGCCTTTTGGATAAAACTTATTTACCGCATCAACGGCAGATTGCTGTGCTTTTTGATCAAGCGTTGTTTTAATAACAAGTCCGCCAACTAATAATTGATCTTGACTAAAACCAAGTTTGGCTAATTCTTTTGTAACTGCTTCGATTACGTGACCTTTAGGACCGCTTAACTGGCCTGAAGTAGCACGTGGTGCAACTGTCGGAAATTTCATTTTTGCTGCTGCATCTTTATCTAGCCAACCAGCTTCAATCATTCCTTGCTTGACGTACTCGAAACGCCCTTGAAGTCGCTCTAGATTTCCTTTTTTAAATGCTGGATCATATAAACCAGGAGAGCGCAAAATAGATGCAATCACCGCAGCTTGCGCATTTGTTAATTGATTAACATTTCGATTGAAATACTGTTGGGATGCTGTCATTACACCGTAAGAACCGCGGCCAAAGTAAATTGTATTTAAATAACTCTCAAAGATTTGATCTTTGGATAGTTGATTTTCTAATTTAATAGAAATAACTAGTTCTTTAATTTTTCTTTGAATTGTGCGACTTGGATTTAAAAATGCTGTTTTGGCATATTGCTGGGTAATTGTCGAGCCACCCTGCAATGAGCCGCCTTTTAAGTTATTGAGAAGCGCACGCAATATTCCAGTGACAGAAAAAGCTCGGTTAGAATAAAAGCCACGGTCTTCTGCGGCAAGAACTGCATGGCGCACATTGAGTGGAATTTCTGCCAACGGAACAATTTGGCGGTTTTGTGTTCCTACGCGGCCGATTTCTGAACCATTGGAATATTGAATAATTGTTGATTGAGAATTCACATAAGCATTTGGATCTGGGATGTTGACCGTGAAATATGCCAGAGCAAACAGAACTGATCCTGCAATAAAACCAAAGCCGGCTAGAAAGACAGCTGATCTGATTAGGAACTTACGCATTACTTAAGGCTACCGTGCTGCGTAATCCTCATCCTCCAAGGTGCGTACCTTTCGTGGCGCCTTGCGTTCGTGGCCATCACCCAAGGTGAAGGAAGCACACAGGTGATTCCACGAACACCCGCGGCAGACTTCAACGATGTAGACGCGAAACTCGCCAAACTCACTCTCCATCTCGGTTAACTCTTTTACATTCTTAATACGGCCTGAGTACTGGCCTAGCTGTTCACCAAATGCATAACGAAGTTCAACAAGTTCGTTTTTCTTACACACCGGGCAGTTACGACCTACTTTTTCTCCATGCCACTTAGCTGCACGCATTAAATAGGGGTCAGCGTCGCAGGCATCAACCACGCCACGGAAAAGGGCCATTAACGTGGCGCGCTTATCAAGTGAATAGTCGATGTACGAACGTTGCGATTTCATTAGAGTAAAGAATAATCCTTATTGAGCCAGTACGCTCTTCATTATGGGTTTTCTTGGTTTGCTGAGGCATCCAAGATTTTCACGTTTGCTAGCAATCCGCTGGACGGGTCAAGCTACCGATGGTATTTTCCAAAGCGCTTTAGCTTCCTTTGTTCTTTTCTCTCCTGAACGTCAAGCTAATGCTTTGAATGCTGCGCTTGGTTTTGCTGTTGTTTTACTTCCATATTCAATCGTTGGGCCATTTGTTGGAACGATTCTGGATCGCGTTTCCCGCCAACGTGCATTATTTTTTGCAAATCTTGCCCGCAGTGCAAACTTATTACTTGTTGCTCTTTTTGTTTTTAGTGGAACAACCGGTATTGCATTAACAACTGTTGTTCTTATCGCATTTGGAATCAACCGTCTAATTCTTGCCGCATTATCTGCTGGCTTGCCTTTGCTTATAGATTCAAAATCTCTCATTACCGCGAACGCAACAGCGGTCACTGGTGGATCTGTTCTAGTAGTTATTGGCGGTGGAATTGGTGTGGGGGTTCGAGCCGTCACTGATTCATTAGCTTTTGCTAATCATGCTGACGCGCTATTAATTCTTATGGCTAGTGCTGGTTATTTCGCTGCAGCTCTATTGACTAGCCGGTTGGACAAATTTGAAATTGGCCCACTTGAACATGAAAAGAAGCGGGCTAGTTTTATGCAAGGAATTACGGAAATGCGAGAAGGTTTTCAATTCCTGAAGATTCATGGCGATGCCGCTCGTGGAATCGCTGCTACAGCTGTTCACCGTGGTGGATTAACTGCTCTTACGTTAACTGCGTTGTTGCTGGAGCGAAATAGTTTTAATGACCCCAATTTTCCTGAGCAAGGATTGAAAGGTTTTGGTTATGCGCTTTCTTTTGCTGGAATTGGCGTATTTCTTGGAGCTTTTCTTGCCCCTTATGGAGTTTCAAAAGCTGGTCGCCACCGTTGGATTCGTTTAGCAATTCTGGCAAGTGCTGCCTGCCCAATAATTCTGGCAATTACTCAAACTCAACTCACACTAATTCTCACTGCATTTCTCGTTTCATTTTTTGGCCAAAACTTGAAAGTGACTAATGATGCTCTCGTTCAATCCAAAATTGATGACTATTACCGTGGACGTGTTTTTGCGGTGTATGACGTTGTAGTTAATGCAGCAATTGTTTCTGGTGGCTTAATTGCAGCGCTGTTGCTTCCTACATCTGGACTAGGTGCAATTGTTCCATTGTGTGTGAGTATTTCTTACTTCTTAGTGGGTGTGCACTTACTTCGAGGTTCGGTCTTCCCACCAGTTAAGTAGGGCTTGGGTAGCTTTTTCTTCACCGATTTGCCCTTTTTCCAGTCGTAGTTCCATAAGAAAATCCATTGCTGCACCAACATCACGGGATGGTTTTAAATTCAATAGTTCCATGACTTGTTGCCCATCTAAATCTGGACGGATTTTTGAAAGCTCTTCTTGCTCCATCAGGGCTTCGATGCGAGATTCAAGCGAGTCGTATACGGCGGCTAAACGTGCTGCTTTATTTAAATTACGCGTCGTACAGTCAGCGCGAGTTAATACATGTAAATGCATCAATAAATCACCTGCGTCGCGCACGTATCGGCGCACCGCAGAATCGGTCCATTCGCCATCGCCATAACCGTGAAAACGTAAGTGCAGCGTTGTTAAAAGCTCAACGGCTTCAACTGTATGACCATCAAAGCGAAGCTCAGATAATCGCTTTTTTGCAAGACGCGCACCGACAACTTCATGATGGTGGAAAGAAACTCCGCCACCTTCAATGAATGCGCGGGTCTTAGGTTTTCCAATGTCATGTAATAACGCAGCTAGTCGGATCACCAGGTTGGGGCCGCCCAAACGATCTTCATGTTCAATGGCTTGTTCTAACACTGTAATTGAATGTTCATACACATCTTTATGGTGATGGTGCTCATCAACCTCAAGACGTAGTTTTGGAATCTCGGGCAGGACTAAATCAGCTAAACCGGTATCAACCAAAATTGTAATTCCCTTACGGGGATTATCAGACATCAATATCTTTGTGAACTCATCGCGTACACGTTCGGCTGAAATAATTGATATGCGATGTGCTAACTCTTTCATTGAAGCTAAAACTTCGTGATCGATTTCAAAATCTAACTGACTTGCAAAACGTGCAGCACGCATCATTCGCAAAGGATCATCGTTAAAAGAATCATTAGGTGAACCTGGTGTGCGCAAAGTTCGCTCAGCTAAATCTTGTAACCCATTAAACGGATCAATGAATTGCGGTGTATCAGTTGTGAGTTCTAACGCCATAGAGTTGACGGTGAAATCACGGCGTGACAAATCACCGTTAATATCTTTTCCATATTCAACTGCAGGTTTACGTGAATCTGAATCGTAATGTTCTGTGCGAAATGTTGTTACTTCAACTGTTGTGTCACCACGTTTTCCTGCAACAGTCCCAAATGCAATTCCTGTATCCCAAACATTATCTGCCCATTCATTTAGTATTTTTTTACTTTCTTGTGGCAGTGCATTGGTTGTGAAATCTAAATCATTACCAAGTCGGCCTAAAATCGCATCGCGCACGGGTCCGCCAACCAATGCCAAAGTAAAGCCTTTAGCTTTGAAGGATTGTGCTAACGAACTTGCCAATGGGGCGCGTTCGATAAGTTGGCGAATGGCTAATTCGCCTGCGGCTCCTAATGCGGTACTCACAATAAGTAAGGTTAGAGCAGTACCCTTGCTCCATGATCCCGGCACCTGGTGCGGGCAGCGAAGGTACGAAAAAGAAGCGGAAGCGTAAGCGCC
>WLIQ01000067.1 GCA_009726135.1 Actinomycetota bacterium
AGTGCGGTGTAACCCATGGTCACATGGCGGAGTTGACTACGTAGTTTCGAAAGAGAAGGTAAGTGTTAATGGATAGCATCTTAAAACCCTTATATATCGCCGTTTCTTGGGTTATTGTCACAATTCACGACTTACTCTCACCTTTGTTTGGTGCAGATAGTGGAGTGTCATGGTCGCTAGCAATTATTGGCCTTGTAATTATCATCCGAGTTATATTAATTCCACTTTTTGTTAAACAAATTAAAAGCCAACGCGCATTAACTGCGCTGCAGCCACACATGAAGGAAATTCAAAAGAAATATAAAGACGATCGCCAAAAGCAATCAGAAGAGATGATGAAGCTCTATAAAGAGCATAAAACAAACCCATTGGCATCATGTTTTCCAATACTTGCCCAAGCACCTATATTTTTCGCACTCTTTACAGTGCTTAATGGAATTGGAAAGAACCCACCAGTTAAACATGGAGTTCTAACCCAAGCCGATGTCGTCAGTGCAGCCCAAGCAAAATTCTTTAACGCACCAATTTCTCAAACATTTTTAGGATCAGATATAACAACTGTAAAAATCGTAACTGTAATTTTGATTGCATTTATGTCTCTAACAACTTTCACAACCCAACGTCAATTAATGATGAAGGGTATGCCTAAGATGGATGCAAGCAATAATATGATGTTGCAACAACAAAAAATTATGTTGTACGCATTCCCAGTAATATTTGCAATCTCTGGTGTTAACTTTCCAATCGGTGTTTTAATTTATTGGTCAACAACAAATCTTTGGACATGGGGACAACAGTTCTATGTCATTAAGCGAAACCCAACACCAGGATCGCCAGCATATGAAGAGCTGCAACGAAAGCGTGCTCACAAAAGCGGTGCAATAACTCCAGATGTAGCCCCAACTGATGAAGAGACCAACCTGGGAGATTCAACAAGTGGGCAACGCAATCAACCAAAGAAGAAAAAGAAGAAGAAATAGGACAAATCAGTACAAATAGTATTAATTCACTACAAACCCGACTGGGAGAGCATCATGGCAAAGGCAAAAGCAGAAGTTGTTGAAAAAGTAGCCGAAGAGGTAGTAGAGGCCGTAGAAGCCAAACCTGTAAAAGGCGTGGCGAAGTTGGAGGAAGAGGGCGACATCGCCGCTGACTACCTAGAGGCTTTGCTCGACATCGCCGATCTTGATGGCGATATCGACATCGATGTTGAAAATGACCGTGCCTCACTGGCCATCGTTGGTGGAAAACTAAGCCACCTCGTCGGTCGAGATGGTGAAGTTCTCGATGCGATTCAAGAGTTGACCCGTCTAGCTGTTCAAACCTCAACTGGTGATCGCTCACGCTTGATGCTCGATATCGACAACTTCCGCGCCAACCGCCGCAAGGAGCTCACCAAACTTGCCAACGAAATGGCTGATGAAGCTAAATCAACGGGCGCCTCAATCAAACTGGCCCCAATGAACGCCTTTGAGCGCAAGATCATCCACGACACAATCCAAGAGCTGGGCCTAAGTAGCGAATCTGATGGAGAAGATCCAAACCGCTACGTCGTCATCTATCCAGCGTAAATGCAGGTTTCACGTGAAACCCTGATCGAACGATATTTTCCTGATATCGATCGGGTTCACGCCTATGCCGCCTTTCTTGAAAGCGCTGGGATTGAGCGGGGTTTGATTGGCCCACGCGAGGCTGATCGCATCTGGGATCGCCATATCTTCAACTGCCTGGCAGTTACTACCCTTTTAAAGCCAGGCTCCATTGTCTTTGATATCGGTTCAGGGGCAGGCCTTCCAGGAATCGTGATTGCCTTGGCCCGTCCAGATCTGCACGTTACATTGATTGAGCCACTGGAGCGGCGAGTTGAGTTTCTTAAGGAGGCTGTGGCTGGCCTTGAAATTGAAGTAATCCGTGGCCAAGCCCAAGATGTGCGCACAAGCGCCCACTATGTAACTGCCCGCGCCGTAGCCCCACTAGAAAAACTAAAAAAAATGAGCTGGCACCTGCTAAAAACCGGTGGCTCATTAATGGCCATTAAAGGCAAATCTGCCGAAGAAGAGATGAAGGCTGTGCCAAAAGCGATACTTCACGAGGTAAATCTTGAGGGCATTGAGCTTGGTCGTATCGTGGAGGTGCGCAAAGGTGCTTAACTAGCGCCCGTGGATGATTCACGTGAAACTAAGCCGGTTATCGGTACTCGCCGCCTCAAAGAGGCGATGGCCAAACCTGCAGCCCTTCGAATTATCACCGTCGCCAATCAAAAAGGCGGGGTAGGCAAAACCACCACAACAGTGAACTTGGCAGCAGCCCTTTCTATGGGTGGATTGCGAGTGGCAGTAATTGATCTAGATCCTCAAGGAAATGCGTCAACCGCTTTTGGGGTAGAGCACCTAGAAAATCCTGGAATTTATGAAGTTTTAATGGGCGATTTAACGATGTCGCAAGCGATTCAAAAAGTTAAAGGTTTTCCATCACTTGAATGCGTTTCATCCAACACATCGCTAGCCCAAGCCGAAATTGAATTAGTGCCAATGGTTGCGCGCGAAATGCGTTTAAAGGATGCGATTGAAGAGTTAGCTAAACAACGCAGCGATGCTGGCGAACCACTGGATTATATTTTTATTGATTGCCCACCATCTCTTGGCCTATTAACTATTAATGCGCTAACCGCCGCCAAAGAAATGTTGATTCCTATTCAATGTGAATACTACGCACTCGAAGGTTTATCACAACTATTAAAAACTTTTGAGTTAGTAAAGAAGCGTTTGAATGCATCATTAAAACTATCAACTTTTGTTTTAACAATGTTTGATGGACGTACTCGACTAGCCAATGATGTTGCCGATGAAATCCGCAAACATTATCCAAATGAGTTAATTGATATTCCAATCCCACGGGCAGTAAGAGTTTCAGAAGCCCCAGGATTTAATCAAACCGTAATGACATATGACGCATCCTCACCCGGCGCAGTTGCATATATGTCGGTGGCTCGAGAATTAGCAGAACGCGGAAAACCATTTGATTCCAATGTTGTTTCAATCAATTACAAACGCGAAGGTGAGATTGCATAATGGCACGCCGTGGAGGTCTAGGAACAAATCTTGATGCATTAATCCCGACATCTTTAACTTTTGCAGGCACTGAGGTCGCAACACAAAATGAAGTTGATATCAATTTGATTTCGGCCAACCCACGTCAACCACGTCAACACTTTGATGTTGATGCACTCAATGAATTAACCGCATCAATTAAAGAGATCGGTATTTTGCAACCACCGGTTGTTCGGCAAAAATCAAATGGTTCCTACGAACTTATTATGGGAGAACGGCGTTTTCGCGCAGCTAAAGCTGCTGGGTTAAAAACTATTCCTGTAATTATTCGCCAAACTCCAGATAATGAACTATTGCGCGAAGCATTGATTGAAAACATTCACCGCAGCCAACTTAACTCACTTGAAGAGGCTGCAGCGTATTCACAACTACTTACTGACTTTAATTGCACACACGATGAACTAGCAGCAAAGCTTGGGCGATCCCGACCATTAATTTCGAACACAATCCGTTTAATGAACTTACCAACTGCGGTTCAACAAAAACTTATTACTGGTGCGCTAAGTGCAGGACATGCTCGTGCACTGCTTGGGCTCAACGAATCATCAGAGATTGAGAAGCTTTGCGCGCGCATCATTGCCGAAGGTTTAAGTGTTCGTGCAACTGAAGAGATTATTTCTATAGGAGCACCAAAGCGAAAGGGTGCAAAGAAATTAAAGGCAACAAAATCTGCCAGCCCTGAACTTCAAGAGATCGCTGACACTATGGGAGACTCACTTGATACCCGCGTGAGCATTCAAGGCAGCATTAAAAAGGGAACGATTGTTATTGAGTTTGCTGGAAGTGAAGACTTAAAGCGAATAGCTAAGGCGATCAATAATTAATTAAATTGATTTCCGCCACGGCGCGACATCTCAGTCTTTATAACGCCACCCAAAGCCTTAACACCTTCACGAATACGTTCTGGAGTTGGATAGCAATACGACAATCGCATCGACCATGAACCAAACCCATCGGCATAAAAGGCGGTACCTGGCACATAAGCGACCTTGGCAACAATAGCCTTAGGCATTAACGCTTTAGTATCAATTTCTGGGGGCAATGTAACCCACACATAAAAACCGCCACCAGGTTTAGTCCATTTAGCAGTTGCTGGAAAATATTCATCAAGTGATTCCAACATCGCATCACGACGCACTTTATATAGATCGCAAAATGATGCAATTTGATCACGCCATGGTTGATCAGCTAAATAACTAGAGATTGTTAACTGAGAGAAATTTGATGGACACAAAATTGATGATTCACTCGCAATAATGAGTTTTTCTTTCAATGACGGCGGCACTAGCGCCCAACCCACACGCATTCCTGGCGCAATTGTCTTTGAAAATGATCCTAAATAAATAACATTTTCAGAATCTTGCGCACGCATGGCATTTGGTGATGGCTTATCAAAACCAAGCAGTCCGTACGGGTTATCTTCAACTACAAAAATTCCTTCAGTGCGGCAAATATTTAAAATCTCAGTACGTCGATCGGCTGGAAGCAGCACACCTGATGGATTTTGGTAGTTGGGGATTGTGTACAAAAACTTAATGCGGCGACCAGATTCACGAACAGCCTTAATAGCTGCACGCAAACCTTCTGGAACCAATCCCAAATCGTCAGTTTCGACATGAACAACCTTAGCTTCATATTGATGGAAAGTTCCAAGTGCGCCCACATATGAAGGAGCTTCAGCTAAAACAACATCACCTGGATCAATAAAGATACGTGAAATTAAATCTAACGCTTGCTGTGAGCCTGTAGTTACTAAAACATCATCAGGGTTAGCGCGGATTCCTTCTAACGCCATTACTTCACAGATTTGTTCACGCAGTTTGGGATGTCCTTGGCCACTTCCATATTGCAAAGCTTCAGCGCCATTAGTCAGAATTAATTTTTGAACAACATCGGCCATCATTGCCATTGGCAACGCAGAAAGATTTGGCATTCCACCAGCTAATGAAACAATTTCAGGTCTAGATGCAACAGCAAAAAGTGAACGAATTTCACTTGGTTGCATATGGGCAGCACGTCCAGCAAAGCGCTCCTCTAAATTTTGAGGTGCACCTGTAGTAAAACGTGGCGTTACATCAGACATGGCTTAAGTCTCCCATATGGCAGTAGTGCTTCGAGCACGAATTAGCGACGGATGCCGGCTTTGCGCAGATCAGAAATACGCAAAGTTCCAGTTTTTGCATCATCTTCGGCCGCTAAATAGAGGCGTTGAATCGCAATAACAAGAGCTTCGGCAATGACATCGCGAAAATCTGGCCGAGACATTCGTCCGATATCGCCAGGATTAGTTTTATACCCAAGGTCAATACGAACCGAAGGCGCTTTTGTTAATCGAAGCAGATCCCAGGTCATGGCATGGGTGCGACAGTTAGCAAAATCAGTGCGGGCACAAATTTCACGCTGGACTAATGATGCAAATCGCTCGCCCACAATTGAATGAATCCCATGCGCATCGCTTCCATAAAAATATGTAGCGGCGCCATGTGCATTCTCATTTTTATAACTATCTTCGTGAAGTGAAATCATCAAATCTGCATTGCTGTTATTCGTAAAAGCAATGCGTTCACTTTCACTTGGATTATTACTTGATCCACGAGTTAAAAATACAGAAGCACCCAAAGCAAGTAAACGCCCTTCAGTTCGGACTGCAACATCATAAACAAGTTGATCATCACCATCTGGGTTTAAAACAATTGTTTTATTCGCTAAAGCCGGACCTCGGTTTTTTTGTGTAGCGTTTTCACGCATTGCAGTTGGTGCGCCGCCCGAAACAATTTTTGTTAATCGAATGAGTGCAATGATTGTTGCAGGGCCACACTTACCATCGATAGTTGCACCGACAGATTTTTGAAAATCTTTGACCGCTAATTCAGTGCGAGGACCAAAAATTCCATCCACTCGTCCGCAATCAAAACCCATTTCAGTTAGCCGTGATTGCAGGGCTGCAACATCATCACCGCGCATATATGGCGGCTCTTGCATATTTAACGAGCGATCACCTAACTTCCACCGCGCTTCTTCTAAAGCGCGAGCCGTGACCTCATCAACAAGCCCCGTGACACTTAAGCCACGGGCCTGTTGAAATGAGCGAATCTCGGCTTGCGAAAGTTGAGACATTTTTACTTAAGAAATAAAGCTTTCAAGTTCCTTCAACATCGCTGGCTTTGGCTTAGCGCCAACAATTGTCTTTACAACTTCGCCATTGACATAAACATTCATAGTTGGAATTGA
>WLIQ01000068.1 GCA_009726135.1 Actinomycetota bacterium
AAACGATAAAAAGCTTCCTCATAACGAAGTGCAGTTTTTTCTACGATCTCCTTAGGCAGTTGCGGTGGTGGGCTATTTCTATCCCAACCGCTTGCTACAAGGTAATCTCGTAAAAACTGCTTATCAAATGAGGGTTGTACCCCACCTGGCACCCACGTGGATTGATCCCAAAACCTAGATGAATCAGGGGTTAGAGCCTCATCTCCCAAGACAATATGCCCGGCAGCGTTTCGTCCAAATTCAAATTTAGTATCGGCCAAAATAACGCCACGGCTTTTAGCAAAATCTGCGGCGGTGTCATATAGCTTGAGAGTGAGCGCCCGAAGTTCGGCAGCATCCTCTGCGCCAATTATCTTTGCCGCTTTCCCAAAGTCAATATTTATATCGTGATCACCAATTTCAGCTTTTGTTGCGGGTGTAAAAATACTTGTAGGAAGTTCAGAACCATCGAGTAATCCAGAGGGCAGAGTATTTCCACACACTGCACTATTTTCTTGGTATTCACTCCAACCGCTTCCCGTTAGGTAACCACGGGCAACACACTCGATTGCAAACATTTCTAGTGGTTGAACAATGATTGCCCGATCTTCAACTACATCCGGTACATCTGTAGAAATAATATGATTAGGAACAATATCTTCAAGTAGTTCAAACCAAAATAGTGAAAGTTGTGTAAGTACTGCGCCTTTGCCTGGAATCTCTGTCGGCATTACCCAGTCATAAGCCGAGATTCGATCTGATGCAACAAGTAAAATATTTCCTAGATCATTTGTATACAGGTCTCGAACTTTTCCGGTGCGCAAGTGTGTCCACCCAGGTATTGAAGGCGCTGGCGGTGGACCAGCTAGGCCAAAGCCGCTCACCTAATAGAGCCGGGCTTGTACTGCGCTGCGGCAGGGTGCGCGGAAGTAATCGCGCCAATGCGATTAACAACTCGAGCAACTTGTTGGCGAGCTTCGCCAGTAAATTCAAGTGGGGTACTAATTAATACATCCAACGCAGAACGATCAAGCGGTAAGCGTTCATCGGCGGCTAAATCATCAAGAAGTGAGTTCTTCTTTCCTTCGCGCATTCCTAAAGCCGCTTTAACTGCATGTCCTTTAATAACTTCATGGGCGACTTCGCGGCCAACACCGGCTTTTACCGCAGCCATCAAAATCTTTGTCGTTGCTAAGAATGGCAAATAACGCTCTAATTCAGCGGCAATTACTGCAGGGAATGCGCCGAACTCATCTAGAACAGTCAGCATTGTTTCAAGTAGGCCATCGATTGCATAGAAAGCATCAGGAAGTGCAACTCTGCGGACAACGGAGCAAGAAACATCGCCTTCATTCCATTGATCACCAGAAAGTTCACTCACCATTGATGCGTAACCGCGAATCACAACTGCTAAACCATTAACACGTTCGCAGGATCGGGTATTCATTTTGTGCGGCATTGCGCTGCTGCCCACTTGGCCTGCTTTAAATCCTTCAGTTACAAGTTCTGATCCAGCCATTAAGCGAATTGAAGTAGCAAGTGATGAAGGTGATGAAGCAATCTGAACCAGCGTTGTAACTACATCGTAGTCAAAAGATCGCGGATAAATCTGTCCCGTGGAATCCAGAACGTGATTAAAGCCAAGTTCCTTTGCAATCGCCTTTTCTAATTGTGCATGAGCATCTGTAGAGCCAAGTAAATCTATTGAATCTTGTGCAGTGCCAACAGGACCTTTAATTCCGCGCATTGGGTAGCGATCTTGCAGAGCTGTTAAACGTTCGTAAGCAAATAGGAGTTCTTCGGCAGCTGATGCAAATCTTTTTCCTAAAGTTGTTACCTGGGCTGGAACATTATGTGAACGTCCAGCAATTGGTTGGTCTGCATACTGCGTTGCTCGCTCTGCAAGTCGTGCTAGCAATGTAACAACTTTGTCGTGAACTATTTCAAGACCATCTCGAATTTGCAGCGCTTCAATATTCTCAGTTAAGTCACGGCTTGTCATACCAGCGTGGATTGCTTCGTGGCCCGCCAATGAGTTGAACTCTTCGATTCGCGCTTTCACATCGTGACGTGTCTGTTTTTCACGGGCATCAATAGAATCCAGATCTACCTTTGTAATTACTTTCTCGTAATCTGTAATTACATCCTTGGAAATACTGTGGCCTAGAGTTGATTGAGCCCGCATTACTGCTATCCACAGTTTTCTTTCTGCAATGATTTTGGCTTCCGGCGCGAAAATTGTGCGCATCGCAGACGATGCATAACGATTAGCGAGAAGGCTCACGCCCGAATTATCCTTCATTTAATTGCCCTTCTCTGCCACCGACGCATTGAAGGCAATGTCGCTTCGATAGAAGGATCCTTCAAGTGTGATGTGGCTGATTGCTCGGTAAGCACGGTCGCGAGCTTCAGTTAAGTCACTGCCTGTGCCAGTCACAGTAAGTACTCGCCCACCCGATGAAACTAAGCCCTTTTCATTGCGAGTTGTTCCGGCGTGATAAATAACAGTATTTTCAATCGTCGGAAATTTTCCGATGAGATCACCTGACTGTGGCGCTGATGGATATCCCTTGGCGGCTAACACAACTGTTACTGCTGAGTCATCGCGCCATTCCAACTGCGTTCCTTCTAGGTTTCTTGTTGCCGCTTTATAGAGCAACTGCGCTAATGGAGTTTTTAGAAGTGGAATTAATACCTGGGTCTCTGGATCGCCAAAGCGTGCATTGAATTCAATTACTTTCGTTCCATGATCAGTAAGCGCAAGGCCTGCATACAACAAACCAACAAAGGGTGTACCTCGCGCAGCCATTTCGGCAATCATTGGAGCAAGAACTTTTAGGTGAGTATCTTCAATTATGTCTGAAGGTGCCCAAGGTAGTGGCGAGTAAGCACCCATTCCGCCCGTATTTAAACCTGAATCATTATCGTTCGCACGCTTAAAATCTTGGGCAGGTTGTAGAGCCACTATAGTTTTGCCGTCGCTTATTCCAAAAAGTGATACTTCGGGACCATCTAAAAACTCTTCTATAACCACACGATTGCAAGCAAGTGCATGATCTAAAGCTTCTTGGCGATCACGTGTAACGACGACACCTTTGCCCGCAGCCAATCCATCATCTTTAACTACATACGGTGCACCAAATACATCTAGGGCTTTTTCAATCTCTTCTTGTGTAGTGCAAGTAAAGCTATGGGCAGTTGGAACTCCAGCATCGGCCATTACTTCTTTGGCAAAAGTCTTTGAGCCCTCTAGTTGAGCTGCGGCTTTAGATGGGCCAAACACTGAAATTCCAGCGGCCCGCAATACATCGCAGACGCCATTTACTAATGGAAATTCTGGGCCAATAACAACTAAATCAACATCTAACTTTTGCGCAAGGTCAACAATGGCTTGGTTATCAGTAATTACAAGTGCATGGCAGGATGCAAACTCTGCAATTCCTGGATTACCTGGTGCAACATGTAGTTCCGTGCACTCTGGATCTGCGTGGAGTCCTAGTCCTAAGGCGTGTTCACGACCGCCGCTTCCGACTAGGAGGATTTTCATTTCTTAGATGAAATCCTTTACGACAATTGTTTCATCGCGCCCGGGACCTACTCCGATTGCACTCATTGGTGCTCCCGATATCTTTTCCAAAAAGGCGATGTAGTTCTGCGCCGCTTGTGGCAGATCGCTTAGTTTGCGTGCACCAGTAATGTCTTCGGTCCAACCAGGCATGTATTCATAAATTGGCTTTGCGTGGTGGAAATCAGTTTGTGATGCTGGAAGCTCTTCCACGCGCTTTCCATCGATTTCATATGCAACACATACAGGAATTTTCTCCCAACCAGTTAATACATCCAACTTAGTTAAGAAGAAATCTGTTAAACCATTCACGCGAACTGCGTAGCGTGCGATTGGCGCATCAAACCATCCACAACGGCGAGCACGACCGGTTGTAACACCAACTTCGCCACCAATGCGGCGTAGAGCTTCACCGTCTTCATCAAAGAGTTCAGTTGGAAATGGACCGCTACCAACGCGAGTTGTGTATGCCTTAATAATTCCAATAACACGATCAATCTTGGTTGGCCCAATGCCAGAGCCAGTACATGCGCCACCAGCAGTTGGATTACTTGAAGTTACAAATGGATATGTTCCGTGGTCAACATCGAGCAATGTGCCTTGTGATCCCTCCAAAAGCACGCGTTTTCCGGCCTTTAACGCCTCATTAAGAATCAAAACAGTATCTGCAACATATGGGCGAAGAATCTCGGCATATTCCAAATACTCATTGAGGACTTCATCAACTTCGATATTTTTGCGGTTGAAAACTTTAATTAGAACTTGATTCTTATCGCGCAACGCACTTTCAATCTTTTGGCGCAAAATTGATGGGTCGAAAAGATCTTGTACGCGAATACCAATGCGGTTGATCTTGTCGGCATATGCAGGTCCGATTCCACGACCAGTTGTGCCAATCTTGGACTTACCTAAAAAGCGCTCTGAAACCTTATCGATGGTGCGGTGATAAGGAGTTATTAAATGCGCATTAGTAGAAATAAGTAGTTTGCTGCAATCAATGCCGCGCTCAGTTAATCCAGCGATTTCTTGAAGCAATACACCTGGGTCAATAACCACGCCATTACCAATTACTGGAATTACATTCGGAGAAAGAATTCCTGATGGCAATAAGTGAAGTGCATACTTTTGATCACCAATAACTACTGTGTGTCCGGCGTTGTTTCCACCTTGATAACGGACAACATAATCAACGCGATCACCGAGTAAATCTGTAGCTTTACCCTTGCCTTCGTCGCCCCATTGAGCGCCAAGCAAAACAAGTGCAGGCATTGGTAAAGCCTCTCCGATTACGTAGGGTTATTACTTAAGTGATGATGTGCCGGTTGAACGTAGATCTTCGCAGGCATGAGTAATACGTGCAGCCATGCCAGCTTCAGCAGCTTTACCCCACGCACGCGGGTCATAAGCCTTCTTATTTCCAACTTCACCATCAATCTTTAACACACCGTCGTAGTTCTTGAGCACGTGGTCAACAACTGGGCGAGTAAATGCGTACTGAGTATCAGTATCGATATTCATCTTAATTACGCCGTAATCAAGGGATTCGCGGATCTCTGAAAGTAGTGAGCCAGAACCACCGTGGAATACCAAGTCCATTGGCTTGCTTCCAGCCGGCAAACCTAACTTGTTAGAAACTGCCTCTTGTAATGTTGCCAAAATCTTTGGTTGCAAAACAACATTTCCTGGCTTATAAACACCGTGGACGTTTCCAAATGTTGCAGCTACTAAGTAGCGTGCATTGGCATCTGTTCCAAGTGTTTCAATAGTGAGAAGTGCATCTTCAGGAGTTGAGTAGAGCTTGGCATCATGCTTTGCTTCTACGCCATCTTCTTCTCCGCCAACAACACCGATTTCGATTTCAAGAATAGTTTTTGCTGCAACTGACATCGCTAACATTTCTTTAGCAACGCGCATATTTTCTTTCATATCTACCGCTGAGCCATCCCACATATGTGAGTTAAATAGTGGAGCCTTGCCAGATTTAATGCGATCTGCACCAAATGCAAGAAGTGGACGCATAAAGCCATCGAGCTTTTCTGCTGGGCAGTGGTCTGTATGAATTCCAATATTTACTTTGTAGTTTTTCGCAACAACATGTGCGAATTCGGCGAGCGCAACTGCGCCATCAACCATGTTCTTAACTGTTGAACCTGAAGCGTATTCAGCCCCGCCCCAAGAAAATTGAATGATTCCATCAGATTCTGCTTCGGCGAAACCACGAATAGCAGCAGTAAGTGTTTGTGAAGATGAAACGTTAATTGCTGGGTATGCAAAAGCGCCTTTCTTGGCGCGATCCAACATATCGGCATAAATTTCTGGGCTAGCAATTGGCACTGTGACTCCTAGTAGCTTGGTGTAATCCCTA
>WLIQ01000069.1 GCA_009726135.1 Actinomycetota bacterium
AACTTGAAGAATTTGTCCACGATGGGATGCAAAGGGATGGGCAATAACTGCAACTCCCCCCGCTTTTCTGATCATTCGTATTGCATCAACTGGTGTTGGTGCAGCGTGCGATACATAAAATTCTGAATCATTATTGAGCATTCCTTGAAAAGCTTCATCACGTGAAGCAATGATCCCCTTGTTTACCAGCGCATCAGCTAAATGTGGTCGACCCAAAGTTGCGCCTTTGGGACGTGCAGCTTCGACATCAGCCATTGAAATATTAATTCCCGCTGCTTGCATTTTTTCAATCATTTTGCGCATTCGGGGCATTCGGCCATCACGAGTTTCTTCAAGCATTACTTGCATCTCTGGGTGCGCGCCATCAAATAGAAGTCCCAGCATATGAACGCTCATTCCATCGTCGGTAAGACATGAGATTTCACTACCCAGAACTAATTGCATGCTGCCACGCAAAGTTTGGGTTGCTTCTTCCCAACTGGCGGTCGTGTCGTGGTCAGAAATTGCAAGCACCGTTAGACCCTGCGCAATTGCCTTATTTACTAGCTCACGTGGACTATCTGTGCCATCGCTCCTATTGGTGTGGGTATGCAAATCAATCATGGCGCTAGCTCAACGCTCGATGTACGTGAACGAGTTACTACTAAGACACACCCAATTAAAATCAAGGCAATTCCAGGGAGGATTCCAAGCGGTGGAGTTTGATTTAACCACCAAATCGCAAGCAATGAACTCACTGGAACTTCAAAGAAAATAATAAGAGAAACAACTGCAGGAGATACCCGCTTAAGTGCAGCATTAAACATCGAGTGACCCAAAATCTGTGCACCAAAAACTAAGCCAAGCAAAATCCACCATTCTCGTGCTGAAAAATGGAGCACAGGAAAACCCATGACCAATGCCATGGGTAGTGCAGTGATTGCGCAGACGAAATAGCAAATTGTTGTGTAAACGGTAGTTTCTACAGTGCGTTGTGCCCGAGATCCGGCAATCATATAAAGAGCGGCTAGAGCTGCAGATATAAGCGCGGCAACATCTCCTAGAAATGAGCGAAGTGAAATATGTAAATCAATTCCTGAAATTAGCAATACTCCTGAAAAACTGACAATCATTCCCAACCATGCTGTTGAGGGTATATGACCACCACCTAATTTTACAAAAATTGCGGCAAAAATTGGTTGTAGCGCTACAAGTGCAGTTCCTGCGGCAACACTTGTCCAGCGCATGGCAAGAAAAAAACCTACAAAGTGAATAGCTAAAACAAATCCAGCAACTACCGCCCATTTGATTCCTTCACGATGGCGTGGGTGTCGCAGAGCAAATGGCAATGTCAGTAATGAACCACCAAGATTTCTCCAAAAAATAAGGGTGGGGATTGGCATGGCACTCATTGCAATAAGTGGGCCAGAGGTTCCGATGCCCATGATTCCAACACCAAGTCGAATCAGATCTGGTCTTGCTGGAATCGCCGTGTGGCTATCGCGCGAATCTGCCTGCGATTTCAATTGCTCTCCGGCGAAATACCCAGACGTACACCTACTAATGACTTACTTCGTTTAACTAATTTTTCTGCAACTTCAAAAATAGTTTTTGCTGGATCTGACTCAGGTGCCGACTCAACAAGAGGTGTTCCATCATCTCCACCCGTGCGAAGTGCTGGATTAAAGGCGATTTTCCCTAGGAGTGGAACATCAATTCCTACAAGAGCGGACAGGCGCCGAGAAGTTTCCTCACCACCACCGCTTCCAAATAGCGCAATTTTTTCACCACATGTTGGACAACCAAATTCAGACATGTTTTCAATAACACCAATAACACGTTGATGAATTTGATGAGCAATTCTTCCGGCGCGTTCGGCGACTTCTGCAGCAGCTATTTGAGGTGTGGTTACAACAACGATTTCAGAGTTAGGAATAAGTTGACCCAGTGAGATTGCTAAGTCTCCAGTGCCGGGAGGCAAATCGATGAGCAAGACATCCAAATCGCCCCAATAAGCATCAGATAAAAGTTGTTCGAGAACTCGGTGCAATAACGGACCACGATAAGCAACTGGATCGGAGCGTTCGGGTTTAAACATCTCCATTGAAACTACTTTTACCCCAAAAGACTCAAGTGGAATAAACATCTGATCGATGGCGGTGGGACGCTGACCCATTAATCCCATTAAACGAGGAATCGAATGACCATAAACATCGGCATCTAGGATTCCTACTTGCAAACCCTTTTTAGCAAAAGCGACGGCTAGATTTGCAGTGACTGAAGACTTACCCACACCACCTTTACCTGAAGCAATTCCGATTACTCGCGTTAAAGACTCTGGCTGAGCAAATGGAATAGTTTTCTCACGGCCTCCGCGTACTACTTTTTTAACGTTATCACGCTGTTCTTGCGACATAACTCCAAAAGTTAAATTTACACTTTTGACGCCTTCAATATTAGTTAGCGCGGTAGAAATATCGCTACGCAAGCGATCTTGCATTGGGCAACCTGAAATCGTGAGCAAAACTTTAATAGTGACGGCACCATTATCTTCAGAGAGATCTTCAACCATTCCGAGATCTGTGATTGATCTATGAAGCTCTGGATCTTGGACAGTTGTTAATGCTTGCGAAAGTGCGTCGATTAGGCTCATATAAGGTCTGGGTCAATCTTTGCAGTTGGCCGAGTTGATTGTGCTGATGGTTTGTCATCTAGTAACTCACCTAATTGCTTCTTGACAAAAGTTTTTGGGTGCAGATCTGCTGGTTGTAGGTTTTCAAAGCCGGGTCCTAAGTTTTCGCGCAGTTCAGATGTAGCAGTTTGCGACAATGCACGAAGTTTCTTTACCCACTGCGCAGCTTCTGCTGCAGCTTTAGGCAATCGCTCAGGACCTAACAAAATCATTCCGAGAATGGCTAGGCCAAGGATTTCACCTGCGCCGATGTCGAAGAACATGGGCCAAGCCTACCTACAAAATGAAAGTTTAGTTCTTGGCAGCTTCTAAGGTCACAGAGACTGTGACCTCTTTACTATTACGGGTATAAGTCAGGGTCACCTTATCTCCAACGTTTCTAGCACGAATGGCCACAATTAATTCCTCAGGGGCATTAATTGCTGTACCTTCAAATTTAGTAATTATGTCACCAGCTCGAATACCCGCTTTTGCCGCCGGTCCACCAATTAAAATTGCACTACTTGATTTGGCAACTTGGGCACCGGCACCAGTGAAGTTCATATCAAGTGAAACTCCTAGTACTGGATAAGTTGCCTTTCCAGATTTGATGAGCTGGTCAGCTGTTTTCTTTGCTTGATTAATCGGAATCGCAAAACCTAAACCGATAGATCCAGGTTGAGATGTCGATCCAAGTGAAGCAATTGCAGAGTTAACGCCAATTACTGCACCGGTTGCATCTACTAGTGGGCCCCCAGAATTTCCTGGATTAATTGCCGCATCAGTTTGAAGCGCGTTAATAAAGGAACTCTCAGTCCCTGTATCACCTGCGGTAACAGGGCGATTTTTTGCACTAATAATTCCTAATGTAACTGTTCCTGAAAGTCCAAGTGGAGAGCCGATTGCAATGACCGGATCACCGACTGCAACCGTATCGCTATTACCAAACTCTAAAGCAGGAAGATTATTTGCACTAATTTTAACAATTGCTAAATCATATGATGCGTCGCGTCCAATAATTGTTCCTTCGTAAACATCACCATTATTTAGAGTTACACGTAGGCGTCCATTACCATCGGCTACACCGGCGATTACGTGGTTGTTAGTTAAAATATAACCATTGCTATCGAAAACAAATCCTGAACCAGTTCCACCGCCAGTAGCTGACCGAGTGTTAATCGAAACAACTGAGGGCAAAACTCTTTGCGCAATTCCAGCAACAGAATCTGGTGCACGTTCAATTGTGCTTGAAGAATTAACAATATTTGCACTGCTAAAGATTGTCCCGCCTGTTGCCGTTACTCCAAGGAATCCACCTAGGCAACTTGCAAGAAGAGCTATTAAAAAGATTTTACTTTTAGAGCTCTTTGCTGGTGCGCTTGCTTCCCACCAGGGCCGTACGTTTTTGACCGAGTTCTTTCTAGGAAAAATCATGTGCCTATCTTCCTACAATTTTGTAGCAACTAACAAACCATCGCCTGTTGGAATCAAGGTACTCACCCAATGCTCTGTGTCATTCTTCATGATTTTCCCAGCATCGCGAAGAGCTACCGTCTTGGAATCTCTTTGTGCGGGGTCGTTGACTTTTGAACCGCCAAAGAAGCCATCAATAACAAGGCATCCACCGCTTCGTAATATGCGATGCGATTCTGTGATGATGAAGGATAAATCTTCTGGATCATGACGAACTACAACTAAGTCATAAGCGCGATCAGTTAATTTAGAGATTACATCTAAAACTGTGTTGGTAATTAGGCGATATCGAGTAGGTGAAACATCAGCATCAGTAAGTGCAATCTTTGCCGCCTGCGTATGTTCCATCTCGTCATCAATAGAAGTGAGCGTTCCACTGCTTAACATTCCATCGAGCAGCCACAGACTGCCAACACCAGCTCCTGTGCCAACTTCTACAACTGATTGAGCAGAAAGGGTAAATGCTAAGTGTCGAAGATAAGCACCGGTTCCTGGGCTGACATCATTGGTGCCGAGTTCAACACCGCGCGCACGGGCATGAGATTTGAATGGATCTTCAGCGATAAAGCTTTCAGAATATGTATGCGGATCTATTTTCATTTTATATTCATAATCCACTGCGTTAAAAGACGAACTCCAAAACCAGTACCACCCTTTGGATTCTCACCTGAATCATTATCGCTACGTCCTGTACCAGCGATATCTAAATGCACCCAGCGTCGATTACCAGCAAAATGTTCGAGGAATAGAGCCGCAGTTACAGATCCAGCTGAGTACTTAGCTTTTTTGGCGTTGTGATTGAAATCAGCAACATCACTGACAAGTGCGTCTTTATAATCGTCAATGAGTGGCATATGCCAGACGCGATCACCAGATTCATAGCCTGCAGATTCAAACTCGTGAGCAAGTTTTTCATCACGGGTGTACATCGCGGCATATTGTCGCCCTAAGCCTAAAGTTGCAGATCCGGTTAAAGTCGCAATGTCTACTAAGTAATCGGGATCAAGGTTTTTATCTGCATACGCAAGACCATCAGCTAAAACTAAACGTCCTTCTGCATCGGTATCAATTACTTCTACAGTTGTTCCGCCGTAGTGTGTAATGACATCACTAGGACGTTGGGCACTGCCTGAAAATGCATTTTCTGCACACATCATTAGAGCTGTAACCCGAATATTTGGTTGTAGTTCTTCTAGCGCAGTTAATGTGGCAAGGATTGCTGCTGCACCTGCCATGTCACTTTTCATGGGAATCATCAAGTCATAAGGCCGTTTAAGATTTATTCCACCAGTGTCGAAAGTTATTCCTTTGCCCACTAGAACTACGTGCGGAAGAGCTTTAACTGATTTTTTCTTATTCGAAGGAGAATATTCGACTTCGATAAATCGCGGCCCCGGCTTAGGTGAAGACATACCAACTGCTAACAGTCCACCAAACTCTTTTAATTCTTTTCCAGCAAGTACTTTTACTTTGAGCCCTGTGCCTTTGGCAAATTCTTGAGCTTGAGAAGCCATCCACGCAGGAGTCTTAATATTAGAAGGCGTATGAACCATATTACGAGCATGCGTAATCGCTTTTGCAATAGAGTGAGCAGCATCAATAACTTCCTTTTCTTTAGTGGCGACTAAGAAATTTGGTTTGCCTGCTTGCTCGCCAGTTTTTAAATTCCATAGAAAAGCTCCGAGAGTCAAAGCAATCGCATGTGCCTTTACATCTGC
>WLIQ01000007.1 GCA_009726135.1 Actinomycetota bacterium
AACTATGCCGGATGCATTCCATTGTCTCCGCCTGATCTAGATTGCCCAGATATAAAGCGTTTAGGCCTGGCTCCAGTCAAAGTTATTGGTCAAGATGTTCACAGGCTTGATCGTGATGGTGATGGCATTGGGTGTGACAAATGATCACCGTAACCTTTTTCAACGCAAATGCTCGAATCTATAGCCCCATTCATAGATGTCTGAGGAAAATGAATTCAGCAGAAAAGAATGACTACGCATCACAGCTGTCTGACTACGTCTTGTCACTGGGAGAGCGTACGTTTTCACCATCAACCACAATAGAAATCTAAGGAGTAGGAAATGTTTAGTCTAATTGGTAATTCACTTACAAAGTACGTTGATTTTCAAGGACGAGCTACACGCAAAGAGTTCTGGAGTTTCTTCCTATTCTTCTATGCGGTCACCTTCATTGCAGGGGGAATAGATGGCTTCTATGGATTTGAATTTGTGGGCGCATTCGCCTTTATTGCACTCATTTTGCCCTATTTGGCGGTTGCAGTTCGTCGCATGAATGATGTGGGCAAGAGTGGATGGTTCATCCTTGTTCCGTTCTATAACTTCATTCTTCTGTGTACTCCTTCCAAGCCAGAGGTAACTCCTCCAACAACTGAATAGGAATAGATGATGACTGAGAGCAAAGAACCAGAAAAGCGATACTTTCCCATTCCAAAGCCACTGGCAGAGATGACTGTGGAAGAGCGTAGAGAATATGCGACTGAACTCGCAGACTTTATTTTTCAAAATGAAAATATGACCCCCCCAGGGTTAAGTCTTAATGGATCAGAAGTCGTGTCAGCTGTTACTGACAGTCCGTCACGGATTAAGAAGGCAGTGGCCTTTTTAAGAAAACCATTCACTTTCTTCAATCGCATTACAAAGAGAGGCGCAGGGGCGCTCGCCCTCATCGCAGTTTTACTTGGCGGCACAGGTGTATATCTTGGGATAGGTCCGTATCTTCATTACAACAATACTGATCCAACTGAAGATGGTTTCGTGCAACCAAGAAGTATTGAAGGCTTAGTAGATCGCGTTCAAGCTTCTACAGTTACGGTTTTCTGTGATTACACAGAAGACAAATACTCCCAAGGTAGTGGCTGGGCTATTTCGCTTCCAATTTCCCGGCAAGAAAAGTATCCAACTTCCTTAATCACAAACCATCACGTTATTGAAGATTGTTTAGATGGCGTGGGTAAGGTGGTTGTTAAAACTCTTGGAGGAGATGAATACCCTGCATACATTGACCGTTGGGATAAAAAGAACGATCTCGCTGTAATTGGAACAAAAGTTAAATTAGAACCACTTCATCTTTCGGAGTGGATGCCGTATGCAGGCTATTGGGTCATGGCAGTTGGAACTGCGGATGGTTTTGAAGGCTCTGTAGCCTTTGGAAACGTATTGAATACAACGGATACAGACATTCTTATCACCGCTGCAATTTCACACGGCAATAGCGGTGGTCCGCTGGTTGATAATGAAGGCAATGTGGTTGGAACAAATACTTGGGGAGCCGAAGGGGAGCAGTACAACGGGGCAGTGTCCCTGGACGCGATGTGTCAAAAAATCATGAAATGTGATGGAGAGTATTACTGGAGTCGTGATTAGTGAATTATGCGGCAAAGTTACTCTCTGTCACTTGTCAGTTACTCTCTGTAAGCTTGGCCAATGGCAACTTGGATAGTACGTGCGGGCTCCGAAGATCAGTATCTAGACGAGTGCCTTAATTCGGGCGTAGTTGCAATTGGCTGGAAAGAAGTGCGGGGTCAAATACCCATCAAAGATGTTGAGTTCAACGACATCTATCACAAACTCCAAGAGATTTATTCAGCCGATAGTAATCACACTATTGGCGCTTACACGTCTCAGATTCATGCATTTGCAAACAAAATCTATGGTGGCGATTTTGTACTGATTCCTAGTGGTAAAGGTAAAAGAATCAGTATCGGATATCTCCTTGGCGAGATAGATCAAGAACCCGCCAATGAAAGTCTTTTAGCTACCCGCAAGGTTCTCTGGTTAGTCAAGGAAGCAGAGAGACAAGAGTTTCTCGACCAAGTTAAGGGCACTTCCGCTTTCGAAAATCCACGGACAGTAATACAAACAGCCATAAATCATCAGGATATTAGAAAGTATGTTGAGAAGAAAACTGCATCGAACTTTTGGCAAATACTTGGCAATGCAGGAATCAACTCCTGGGTTTTTCAATCAAATCCGTCTAAATGGAGTTTATTAGACGCAATTGAAAAGAATGTAAATAATGATTGGGCTGCAAATCAAAACAGAGAGAAAATGAAGATTGGTGATTTGATCATTTTTCGCCAGTCAGAACCTAACTCGGGAGTTTATGCCGTAGGCCATCTAATGAAGGAACCAGTGAACCGAGGGGAGAACATCTTCGGAGAGTGGGGAGTTGTTATTTCTTTCGACTACAAAGTTGACGAACCTTTGTTGAAAGCTGAGATAGTAGCTAATAAAGACCTAGCAAGTATTACGCAAATTAACGGTTTACAAGGATCGAATTTCAGTATGCCCAACGAAACGGCACAACTGCTTCTGAAGTACCTAGAACCCCGATTAAAAGTAATTGATCCTAAACAAACAACAGAAATTCAATATTGGTGGTGCAATGTTGGCGTTACCAAGAAGCCAGCAATCGCAACAGGAACTTTATGGGCTCACGCAGCATCAAAAAATGGTGCAGTTTTGACACACCACACCGATATGAAAAAGATTAAAAAAGGTGACTTAATCCTTTTGTATGCAGACACAAAGGTTGTAGCCATTGGTGCCTGTACGGTTGAAAGCATAGATTCCACAAGGCCGGCGGAATACCCTGACAAGATTTCATCTCCAGAAGATGACTCTCTAGTCCCAGGGTTTGTAGTTAGGGCTGACTTTAAGGAGTTTGAAACCCCAATACCTTTCAAAGAACTAGAAAGTGATTTGCGTTCTCTTGTAGATGAAAAGGGGCCTCTTGCAGTAAGTGGCGGGATAAAGATGGGCTATTTGTTTCCATTGAGTAGGGAGTTTGGCGAAAAGTTTGTTGAAAGATTTGGCAACACCGGGGTAGTGCGTGGAGGAGAAGTGAATATGGAGAATGTAATGAAGGACGAATCTATGAATGCTCTAGCTCGCAAGCTACTTGTACCAGAAGAATGGTTGACAGAAGTGGTAGGGCAGATCACTCAGTCCAAGCAAGTCATCTTCTACGGTCCACCTGGAACTGGAAAAACATTTATCGGGAAGGCTATCGCTGAGCATTTAGCATCAAAAGAAAACACCGAGATCATTCAGTTCCACCCGTCATTTTCCTACGAAGACTTCTTCGAAGGTTTCAGGCCGGCCGAAAAAGCGGATGGCTCTGTTTCGCTAGAAAAAGTCGATGGACCTTTAAAAAGAATTGCAGCAGCAGCTCGCTCAAACCCAAACAAAAAATACGTCCTTATAATTGATGAAATCAATCGCGGAAATCTTGCGAAGGTATTCGGTGAGCTTTATTTTCTCCTTGAATATCGTGATGAGGAGATCTCTTTAATGTATTCCAAAACTGAAAAGTTCTCCCTCCCATCAAATTTGATATTTATTGGCACGATGAACACGGCTGATCGATCAATCGCATTGGTCGATAGTGCCATTAGAAGGCGATTTAAATTCATACACCTTGACCCAACTTCAGAACCTTGCTCACAGATACTTCCGAAGTGGCTACAAGAAAACAAACTTCCAGCTGTTGCTGGAGCAATTCTTGAAAACCTAAATAACGCCTTGGCCAAGTATGAATTTTCCGTAGGCCCCGCCTACTTCATGAAAGATAAGAATCAGTCACGGGAAAATTTGGAGCTAACCTGGAAATATTCGATAGAGCCGTTATTGGAGGAATATTTCTACGGGGAATGGGCAGAGAAACATAACGAATTTTCATTCGACAAGATTCATCCGTAAGAACCAAGAAAAATATGCCAAGCACTGAATCGATTACAAACTTCTCGTTGTCTGAATACGAGGAGCGAATCGTTGAAGTCTTAGATGCTGAAATAGCTCAAAAGATCCAGAGAACGGGAATCGTAGAGCTCAGTCGAAAAGTTTCAGGCGAATTCGTAATTAAGGCTGACAGTAAAGTTGGGTTTATCTCGGTCCAAGGAGTGCAAGTAAATGTTGCTCCTCGTTTCCCTATTTACAACATCTTCTATTTCTTAGGACTATTGGAAGAGATGAAGCTGGATAGCGAAAAAGTACAAATATCAGAAAGCAATGATTTCCTGACCGTTCTTTTTCAAAGCTTTATTCATAGCGTTACCTCTTCGACGCGGAAAGGTCTAATAAGTGGATATGTGAACCGTGAAGATTCCTTACAGGTTCTAAGGGGGAGAATCGATTTTTCACGGCAATTAAAAAAGAATCCTGGAAATTACTTTCCTTTTGAAGTTACATTTGATGACTTCATTGAAGATGTACCCGAAAATCAGATTCTAAAGAAGGCCTTGCTTATATCGCTCAAGTACGGGTTACAAAATCGGAATTTAAGAAATCAAGCTCAGAACTTGCTTTTCAATTTCAAGGACGTGTCAGACATCAGCGAGGTTCCAGCTTGGAATGAATCAAGATTAAATAGTCACTATTGGAATGCACTTCGGCTCGCTGAGTTAATAATTAGCGGAAATGGATTCCATGAAAATACTGGGGATATCCAGATTAATGGATTTAGTATCGATATGTACAAGGTGTTTGAGGATTTCGTGGCAAAACAATTGGCAGAGCGAATTAACGGTTCAGATGACCTAGTAGCAACTCAAAAGAGTTTGTTACTCGATGTTGGAGGTATTTATCGAGAAAAGCCAGACCTAATTTGGTATCGGCAAGGTAAGCCATTTCAGGTTTTGGATACAAAGTACAAACAACCTGAAGGGGAAACCCAGCAGAGGGACTCCTTGAATGACCTGCGGCAGGTTATTAGTTATGCCTCCTTACTTGGCCTGAAAGAAGCCCATATTGTTTATGGAGTAGCCGGCAATGCACGATCGATTGAGACTCGGCAAGAAGGGATAACGGTTTATACCCACGGATTAGATCTTGGGAAGTCACCTTTAGAAATTGAGAATCAGCTTGATGCTTTAGTCAGCAGTTTAAATAGCTAAGAAAAGCAGATAGGAATTAGGGTTAATTGAACTTTGTCTGACCCTTACGTCACAATCAATCCATGGATCCGAATAAGTCTCTAGCAAAGACTCACCCTAAAATTGCCAAGGAAGCCCATGGCTGGAATCCAGCAGAAGTGTTGCCGGGGACCGGCAAGAAGTTTGAATGGATATGCTCAAAAAAACATGTTTGGGTGGAAAGCTGCAATTCACGCACTAACCCAAATAGATCAGAAAATGCTGGCTGTCCTTATTGCAAAGGCGTAAAAGTTCTGAAGGGATACAACGACCTTAAAACTAAAAACCCGACACTTGCTAAGGAAGCGGATGGATGGGACCCATCTGAATTTCTTGCAGGGAGCCATAAGAAAGTTAAATGGAAATGTAGAAAAGGTCATAAATGGGAAGCTGAACTTAGGACTCGTTCAGTTAATGGATATGGTTGCCCTTTCTGTTCTGGTCTGAAGCCAATAGTTGGGGAAACGGATCTTGCTTCAACACATCCCGAAGTTGCCAAAGAAGCCGATGGATGGGATCCAACAACTGTAAAAAAAGCTTCGAACAAGAAATTAAAATGGAAATGCAAACTTGGTCATAACTGGATGGCATCTCCTGGCGAAAGAATCTCAGGTACGCGAAGTGGTAAACCAAATGGATGCCCATTTTGTTCAGGACAGAGACTTCTGAAAGGTTTTAATGATTTAAAAACCATCAACCCTTCGGTTGCAAAGGAAGCACATAAATGGGATCCAAGCACTCTCACTTCAGGAGCGAGTATAAAAAAGAAGTGGAAATGTAAAGAAGGCCATATCTGGGATGCAATGGTTTACAGCAGAAAAACCACTGGATGCCCCTTTTGCTCTGGAAGAAAAGCAATAAAAGGAGCAAATGATTTGAAAACAATCAATCCCAAATTAGCTCGAGAACTTCACTCCGGTGATGCAACAAAACTTAAGGCTTCAAGCCACGTTAAAGTTGAATGGAAATGCAATAAGGGTCATATCTGGAAAGCACTAGTAGCAGATAGAACTCGAGGAGATGGTTGTCCGACGTGTTCTGGTAAGAAACTACTGGTTGGCTTTAACGATTTGGCAACTACTCATCCAGAAATTGCGGCGCAAGCTTCCGGCTGGGATCCTAAAAAAATAGGAAAAGGCAGCATTAAACCTTTAAAGTGGGTCTGTTCAGAAGGTCACCAGTGGCAAAGCAGCCCTAATTCAAGAATTAGTGGAACGAGAAGTGGAAAACCTAATAGTTGCCCCATTTGCTCGGGCCATAAACTTCAAAAAGGATTCAACGATCTAGCTACCACACACCCTGATATCGCTGCACAAGCTTTTGGTTGGGATCCATCGACAGTTCAGGCAGGTTCTCACGGAACTTTTGTTTGGAAATGCAACAAAGGACATACATTTAATGGTCAGGTTTACAACCGCATCACTAGATCCAGCGGACCTAACTGTCCTGTTTGCTCGAATCGAATAGTAGAGACAGGGTTTAATGACATTGCCACAACCCATCCACAATTAGCAGCTGAAGCTAATGGATGGGATACGACCAAAGTAACTGCAGGAACGAATGTTCGTCTTGAATGGCGATGCCGCCTTGGCCATATTTGGAAGGCAACGGGTAACGGCAGAATTCAAGGAAATGGCTGTCCTGTTTGTGCAAATAAAGTAATAGTCGTTGGGTTTAATGATTTAGCAACTACCCATCCAGACCTGGCTTCCCAAATGGTTAGTGGAGACCCAACGAAGGTCACCGCAGGAAGTGGTAAGAACTTTAAATGGAAATGCGAAAAAGGCCATACATGGAATGCTGATGTTGCAAACCGTTCTACAAGAACAGGTTGTCCATCCTGTGCTGTTGGCGGTTTTGATCCAAACATTGAAGCTTGGTTATATTTCTTGATTCACGAAGAATGGGATATGCACCAAATCGGAATCACAAATTATCCAGATGACCGGCTCGCTTCACATAGAAGACTTGGATGGAAGTTAATAGAACTTCGTGGTCCAATGCAAGGTGATGTTACATACGCATGGGAGCAGTCGATCCTCAAAGCTCTTAAGGAAAGTGGCGCAGACATTGGCAATGCTTCAATCGCAGGTAAATTTGACGGGTTTTCAGAAGCATGGGTTCGGAGCTCCTATCCGGCCAAGAAACTCAAAGACTTAATGGATTTAGTCAGAGCAAGCGAAGATTGAATTAAATTTGCCCTAGTTTTACCCTTAAATTAGAGAAAACTGCCTTTAGGTACATGGCCTTACGAGCGTGTAAACTACGAATGTACAAGGAGACGTCGCATAGCCCGGTCGAGTGCGCCTCACTGCTAACGAGGTAAGGGGTTAAACCCTTCAGGAGTTCAAATCTCCTCGTCTCCGCCAGAAATTCTTTTGATCCTCAAAAATAGGTAATAACCCAATAGAACAATCTATTGTTCTGTCAGATCATCCATTTTCAACACAGCCCTTACTTAATTGCGAAATTTTTCAAAAACTGTCTTCACCGCCAGTAGTGAGTCGTACTCATCTTTGAGCCCTGGCTCAAGATGGGCACCCTCTCCCCATTCATTCCAAGCATTGATGAACAAGACCCTATCGTCATCTTGTGCGATTTTTGAAATCATCTTCTCAAAAGCTCTACTCATCCAAGAACGAAACTTCTCTGCTGATGCTCCATGAACAATGTTGGAGGCATTTCCTCTTCTAGGAGTGTTATCCCAGCCTGGCATAACGCCTTGATACTCCACGAAATCTGACTCAGACGCAACACATTTTTCGGCAACTTCGTCATAACTATAGATACAACCAGAAAAATCACTATTGCAATCAAAATTAAGGCTGACATCTTTATATAAGTTGGGGGGAAATTGTACTGCAGCATCAAATCCAAATAATCGTGGGTCTCGTTCACCGAAGAATTGGACCATCAAAAGTGTTAGTTCTCCCAACCCAAGTTCCCGAGCACGTTCACGAATATTTTCTACAGTTTGTTTTGGGTCTTGCATTAAGTGTGGACGATAAATCAAAAGTGCGAGTTTCCCGTTAATCTTGAGATAATTGGGATGACTTAGTACAGAAAAATGATCATCAATAAAATTTGCATCAGAATCGGTGAAGTGTTCTTGCCTGATCAGAACATCATTTTCGACGCCATCCCAACTACGGGTCCAACTTCCATTTGCCCAAGTTATGCAAAAATTGATAGGCGTTTCATCGGAGAGTGAGAGATACTCAAAGGCTCGTGTCATAACTTTTCTGCCATTAAACCAGTAAGAATAGATGCAGAATGCAGATATGGAGTTGGCCTTGGCTAACTCCATTTGATCCATCAAAAACATACGATGGTTAAGTTCACCCCCCTTGACTGGAATATTTGGTTGAAGATGACCTTCAAAATTAGGTGTTGCACGTTTTACGTATTCCCATTCTGTGAATCCATTACCCCAAAATTCGTCATTCTCTTTGAAGGGGTAAAAAGAAGGGAGATAAAACGCGACAATGAAATTTCTTCCCATAAAAACAACGCTCCAGACTAAGACATCTCATGTTTTAAACTACCAAAAGGTAGCACTGAAAATTTAGAGGACAATAGTCAGAACATACGAAAAATGTACCAGTATTATAAAAAAGGTGAAAGTGCTATTATCATTCAATCACTACGATAATTTAGGGAATCCTGCTCTTATTTCATTTGAAATCTTGATTTATAAGATATCTTTAATTGCATGACTCGAGCCCTTATTACAGGTATCACGGGCCAAGACGGGCACCATCTAACTAAATTATTGCTTGAATTAGGCTACGAGGTATTCGGAGTCACCAACGGAGAACAAAAATCTCAAGAAGAATCTTTTACCAAATTGTTTCCTCATGTAAAACTATTAGAAGGTGACTTAACCGATTTTTCTTCACTGGTCACGATTATTCGTCAGACTAAACCTGATGAAGTTTACAATCTTGGAGCAATCAGTTTTGTAGGAATCAGCTTTAAAATGCCAGAAGTTACCGCAAATGTTACTGGTTTAGGATTTTTGCGACTTCTGGAAGCAATAAGAAAAGTTGGGCTAGAAGACAACGTCAAAATCTATCAAGCATCAAGTAGTGAAATGTATGGGAAAGTCAGAGAAATTCCTCAAAATGAACTCACTCCATTTTACCCAAGGTCGCCTTACGGTGTAGCTAAAACATTTGCTCACTACACCGCTGTAAATTACCGCGAAGCATATGATATGCATATTTCATGCGGTATTTTGTTCAACCATGAAGGTGAATATCGCGGTCATGAGTTTGTAACGAGGAAAATATCGCACCACGTCGCTTTAATTAAGAATGGTGCAATTAAGGATTTCACCCTTGGAGATTTAAGCCCACAGCGCGACTGGGGGTATGCCGGGGATTACGTTCAAGCGATGCATACAATGCTTCAACAAAGCTCAGGTGATGATTTTGTTATTGCGAGTGGTGAGACCCACTCAGTTCGTGACTTCCTAACACTTGCCCTTAAAATCGCAGGCTTAAAAGGTGATTTAGATTCTTATGTAAAGTTTGATAAAGAAATGATTCGTCCAAGTGAAGTTGATCTACTAATCGGAGACCCATCGAAAGCTAAAAACGATTTAAACTGGGTAGCAGCAACGAAATTTGAAGAATTAGTAAGAATTATGGTTGAAAATGATTTAAATCTAACCAAGCAAGCCTAAATAAAAACGAGGATATGTATGTCATTGTTCAAAATCGCAATTGTGGGTGCAGGGCCTGCCGGCTACTTTGCGGCGCAAGCGTTACAGAACCTGCAAAACGAGGATCGCATTTTTGCAATCGACATGATTGAGCGTCTTCCAACACCGTGGGGATTAGTTCGAAGCGGTGTGGCACCAGATCATCCAAAGATTAAGACTGTTTCTAAGGTCTTTGAAAAAATTGCAGCCGATCCCAATTTTCGTTTATTTGCAAACGTTGAAATTGGAAGCGACATCACCATTGCCCAGCTGCAAGAAAAATACGATGCAGTTGTTGTGGCAACAGGATCAGCGGTCGGAAAGAAGTTAGGCATCCCTGGAGAAAATCTAAAGGGTTCGATGTCAGCTGCAGAATTTGTTCCTTGGTATAACGCCCACCCTGATTTTGCCGATGTTGACGTCCCACTTACATCCGACACCGCAGTTGTTATCGGCGCTGGCAATGTTGCGATGGATGTTGCACGCATGTTGGCGCTGGAACCAAGTGAGTTAGATCCAACAGATACGGCAGATCATGCAATTGATGCGTTAAAAGCAAGCGCCATTCGCGATGTTTACATTAGCGCTCGCCGTGGGCCAGAACATGCAGCATTTACATCTCCTGAGCTTCGCGAACTTCCAAAACTTGAACACACAAATGTTGTAATGAACAAGACTGATATTGAAGCTGCAATAGCGCGCGTCGGCGCAGAACCTGAAAAAGATGTGAAAAGTAATTTGGATGCAATGGCGTTAATTGCAGATTCACAAAAAAGTCAACACGAGCGCACCATGCGTTTTCTTTTTCAGCATACCCCTAAAGAAATTCTGGGTACTGACCATGTTCAAGGCATTGTTTATTCAACACCAAAGGGTGATGTAATCATTAAATGCGGCCTAGTTATTACCGCAATTGGCTATCAAGCGGCCAACATTGATGGCGTGCCATATGAGAATGGCAAAGTTGTTAATACTAATGGGCGCGTAAAAGAAAACTTATATGTTGTTGGTTGGGCAAAGCGCGGCCCATCAGGAGTGATTGGTACTAATAAATCAGATGCTGCAGCAGTTGTTGAACTAATGATCAACGATTTAAAATCACCGAAAAACGTGGGAGATATTTCACAGTTACTAACTAGTCAAACTGTCATCGATCAAATTGCGTGGCAGAAAATCAATGAGGCTGAAGTTGCAGCGGGAGAGTCTCATGGCAAACCCCGCAAAAAAGCGATTCTGCGCAAGGATTTACTGCATTTGGGCGGCCTATAAAAAGCAGGTAAGATGCGCAGGCTGTACAAAACTAAATAAGCGCGCGTAGCTCAACGGATAGAGCATCTGACTACGGATCAGAAGGTTAGGGGTTCGAATCCCTTCGCGCGCACAAGTTAAGCTCTCGGTGCCTTTCACACCGAGGGCTTTTCTTTTTTAGCAATCAAACTCGACGATGTTACAACCATTGGATTGCATCTATCATTTCCTGCAAGCCATCTCCTGCAATCATCTCAGGAGTTGAGGAACTAGGATACAGAATTTGGTTTGCAAAAAAATCATCTTGTATCTTTCGAAGTGAATAAAATTCTTTGGCTGATTCATTCCATTCATAGGATTTGCTATATGGATGCATAAGAATGTGCCTACGACTTCGTAAACTAAATCGACGGGAATCGTGGATTATCTTCTTCATCAACAATTCAAGTCCGACACCAACAACTGGATCAAAACGATCTGGGTGCAAACAGAAATATTCAAAGAAGTTATTCATCTGGGATACAACTGATTTATGAATATAGGTGACAATTAAATCATTTACTGGGACAACAGCTATAGAAACATCGCTATCATAATAGTAATTTTTATCCCTACCTAGATGATACCACTCATGACTCAGAGTTGGCGAAAATGAACCCACCCCATTGAGGACCAGAATCTTTTCTGATGCAGAGAATAATTCTGACCAGTTATTCGATCTGACATCCGCCGTTATAAAAAGCAAAAAATCATTGCTTTGATTAAAATTACTACAGGCAAATTCCATTTGCCTAAAAAAAGAGATTGGGATTCCGTTAGTCCAACCTGCTTTCTCCTCTGAAGTTGTGTTTAGCACTGTAGTGGCGTAACCAAAGTTTTTGCACGCTGTTTCCACATCATCTATTGAGTCCCATGTAGAAAACCAATGTGAAATGTAAGCCTGCACTTTTGGGATTTGATTAGATGAGGTGATAGGGGTCGGATTTAGTAGATTTTCCATATGGCGCATCAATGAGGGGTGTGCAGAGGCAAATTTGCGTTGTGATTCTTCTAAATCAATAAAGACATATGGGCGCCCCTCCGAATTCTCAGCGATCGTTTGGCATGACAGATTCAATTGAAGCAAAAGAGCCGTAAAGTCTCCACAGGGATTTTGATCAAAATACGACACAAACTTTTTGGCTCCTTGTCGGGTTAGTAAAAAAGCCAATCTTGAAATCGAGGCAGCTATCTCCAACCCGCCAGAGCCTTCAGCGATTGATTGCCGAGCTGAAGGAGGTAGAGGCCAAATTGAAAGAGCTTCTGTTTGAGCATTTAGAAGCGCTATAGAACCTAGAAGTATCACTTCAAATTCTTCAGGAATTGCGAGAGACGTATCTAAAATCAATAAGTGTGCAGTGTCTGTTCGTAAAAAATTAATGCAGGTACGATTTAGCCAATCCAAGAATAGAATATCCCTATTGTCTTCCTTAAAATCGAGCTTACTGCGCAAATCATGAATTCCCGGGGATTTTTCAAAGTTCCTCGAAGTTGAAATCCAACGAAACTGAGGATAAAAACGATTAATTAATGCCCCATAATTAATGTCAGAGTTCAATCTTTGGTCTACCTCGGGCTCGCTCTTAAAAACCGCAAATGCTATCGATTGCGAAAAATTAAGATTCGGCATGTTTAATTCTAGCTATTTCAACAGATCTCGTGAATGCTTTAGAGTTTCGAAGATATCTTCTTCTGAACCCATTTGGAGAATATCTTGGTTTGCAAGAACGTGTTCGTAGCTCATGTTTGATATTTCTGTGATTCCGGTGAATCGCCTAGTACGATTCTCGGGGAAATCCCACCAGATAACTGTCTGTGGGTTCGATTCTTGGTCCCAGAAAGTTCTAAAGTGAAGGTTTTGGTGATAATCGTGAATTAACGCTACAACTTTAAAGATATCTCCGTGCCATCGGTAATCAGTCATCGAATTAGGAGCGACAGATTTTGCCCTTTCTGTATACGACAAATATTGATCTGGGATAAAGCTGTATTTATCATTAGGGAAAACATCGTCAATCAAGATAAATCCGGTAGGTGAAAGGTAATCAAGTGCACTAATCAGGTCGCTGTAAGTTTGACTGAAATTATGTAGCCCATCCAGAAAAATGACATCAAACAAAAATTCATGTTCTTCGGCTTGAGCAAAGAAATCATCTGATGTTACTTGGAAAAACATCTCGTCGGAATTAGAGCGAGCTTGAAAATCAAAGAGAAATTTTGGGTCTACCGCTACCTTAAAACCAGCCTCAATACCGAAAAATGTATTGCCTTTTTCGACTCCGATCTCCAAATAATGATCATCTTCAGTCAGTTTTAGCAACTTATTTATGCGCGGAACACTCCACTGGCTCACTTTATTCCCCCTTTGTTGAAAGCAATGATTGCAGATATTTTCCATAGGAACTAGGCCCGTGAGATTTAGCAAGTGCTTCTAAGCCCACCTTGGAAACCCACCCATTTCTATAACTAACTTCTTCGATGCATGCAATCTTAAGCCCTGTGCGCTCTTCTATTATTCGGATATAAGCAGCGGCATCCTGCATTAAGTTGTGATTACCAGTATCTAACCAAGCGGTTCCGCGTGATAATTGCGTGACACCTAGAGTTCCATTTTGTAAATATTGGTTAATAACCGCGGTGATTTCTAATTCCCCACGCTTACTAGGTTTAACAGTTTTTGCTATCCCTGCTACATCTTTATCAAAAAAATATAATCCAGTGATTGCAAGATTTGAATTAGAAGAAGTTGGCTTTTCCTCTATAGATAAAGGGCTGCCTTTTTGATCAAGAGTCAAGATTCCATATTGGCTGGGATCGGCAACTTCGTAGGTGAAAATGTGCGCACCATTTTCTGGGAGAACCTTACTTAGCTCTTCTCCAAGACCAACTCCGTGGAATATATTGTCACCCAAGATCATCAAACAAGAATCTCCATTTAAAAAATCTTCACCAATTATAAATGCCTGAGCAAGCCCCTCAGGTTTTGCTTGAGCAACATAACTTAATGAAATTCCTAATTGCGAACCATCTCCGAGCAAAACTTTAAATGCGTCTAAGTCTTGTGGCGTCGTAATAATTAAAATATCTTGAACTCCAGCCAACATTAATGTTGAGAGCGGGTAGTAAATCATCGGCTTATCGTAAATTGGCAGTAATTGCTTACTCACAACTTTTGTGACAGGCCACAACCGTGAACCCGTCCCGCCAGCTAGCACTATGCCTTTCATGTTCAGATTATAAGAGATAAAGTACGGCTTCTAGGGAAAAGGACTGCAAATGCGGGTGCTGGTTACAGGTGGGGCAGGATTTATTGGATCCAATTTCACCAAACATGCAATCAATGGAGCATTTTCTGAAATTACTGCAGTCACAGTTTTGGACAAATTAACTTATGCCGGTGTCAGATCAAATCTTTCAGAACTTGAAAAATACGCGAATTTTCAATTCGTGGAAGGCGATATTTGTGATGGGGATACAGTAAGAGATTTGGTTTCTTCAGTTGACGCAGTTATTAATTTTGCTGCTGAATCTCATGTCGATCGTTCAATCACAGATGCACAACAATTTATCACTACAAACGTCGGTGGAGTACAAATCTTGCTAGACGCAATAAAGTCAACAGGCAGCAAAAAAAGATTTATCCAAGTATCTACGGATGAAGTTTATGGATCTATCGATTCTGGATCTTGGGATGAACAATCACCACTCTTGCCTAATTCTCCATATTCGGCATCGAAAGCCGGAGGTGAATTGCTGGCAATGGCGTATCACCGAACTTTTGGTACGGATGTCGTAATTACTCGATGTAGCAATAATTATGGCACACACCATTTTCCAGAAAAACTGATCCCACTTTTTGTTACAAATTTGCTAGAAGGTAAAAAGATTCCTGTTTATGGAAATGGTTTAAATGTCAGAGATTGGCTGCATGTTGATGATCACTGCAGAGCTATTTATAAAGTTTTATTGGGTGGGAGAGCTGGACAGGTGTACAACATCGGTGGTGGTCGCGAACTTTCAAACATTGAAATTTCAAAGATGATTTTGTCAGCGATAGGTGAAGATGAAAGCCGAATTGAATTTGTCGAAGATCGAAAGGGCCATGATTTTCGGTATAGCGTTAATTGGTCGAAAATAAACCAAGAATTGGGCTATGAACCGGAAGTAGATTTTGAAACGGGTTTAGATGCCACCATTGATTGGTATAGAAATAACCGGAAGTGGTGGGAGCCACTGAAGTATCCCGATGGGAAATAGCCCTGTATGACATGGCTAATTATTGGCGCAAGTGGCCAACTAGGCATGTCCTTAATGTCAGTACTAACTGATCGGGGAATAGATTGTCGAGGATGTAATTCTGGTGATGTGGATATTACTTCGGATGCAATGACCATGGAATACATCAGCTCAATTTCTCCAACTGTTATTGTCAATACAGCCGCTTGGACTGATGTGGACGGTGCAGAAAGTAATGTTGAAAAAGCTCGAGCTGTTAATGCCGATGGGGCACTCCATGTCGCGGCGGCAGCGAAGTCTGTCGGTTCTCGATTGGTACATATTTCGACCGATTATGTTTTTTCAGGGGATTCAGATATTCCGTGGGGAATAGGTGATTCGCACTCACCGATTTCTGTTTATGGGCAAACAAAAGCTGCTGGGGAAAATTCAGTATTAAATACCTACCCAACCGGATCATATATTTTTCGTACCGCATGGCTTTATAGTCGCTGGGGAAAGAATTTTGTAAAAACTATTATTAGCATTTCCACGAGAGATGGTGAATCAATAAAAGTTGTTAATGATCAATTTGGTCAACCTACATCTGCCCTAGATCTTGCGAATCAAATTGTCGATTCAGTTTGTGCCCACATACCTTTTGGTATCTATCATGCGACAAATAGTGGCCAAGCAACCTGGTTTGAATTTGCAACGCAAATCCTGGATCTAACCGGCACGCCAGTTGAACGTCTCATCCCGGTTAATTCGGAGCAGTTTAAACGCGTCGCAAAACGTCCCAAGTTTTCAGTTCTAAACCATGATGCCTGGCCCGTAATAGGTGAAAGCGGGATTCAAGTACCGGCCATGCGTGATTGGCGATTGGCATTAATGAGTGAGATGCCTGAGATTATTCACCAGATGGAAGCGAGACAGTAAGGCTATGGAAATAATCCCACTAGGAATTCAAGGTGCTTGGCTGGCCTCATCGAAACTTCATGCCGATTCACGGGGAAGTTTTCACGAATGGTTCAAGTTTCCAGAAATTAAAAGCGTTACAGGTATCGACTTCGATATTGCCCAGGCCAATATTTCTGAATCTAAGCGTGGAGTAGTGCGGGGAATTCACTACAGCCTTGCAGCACAAGGGCAAATGAAATGGATAACCTGTGTTAACGGTGCAATTAAAGATGTAGTGGCTGACATTAGACCTGACTCCAGTACATATGGAAAATCTATTTCAATAGATTTAAGAGCTGGTGATGGGCAGATGGTTTTTATTGAGCAAGGATTAGGGCATGGATTTGCAGCACTTAGTGATGAAACTAAAGTCGCCTATCTAGTTTCGTCAGAATTTTCACCCTCTGATGAATTTGAAATAAATCCTTTAGATCCATTGCTTGCAATAAATTGGGGCCTACCGATCAACGAAATCCTTTTATCGTCAAAAGATGAGTCTGCTCCGAGTCTAAAAGAACGCGAAGCTAGTCTGAAACTTCCTACATTAAAAGCAAAATAAAGCACCGGCGTTTTTACGGGTACAGGCCACGCAATCTATGGGCTTCGGCAACACGTGCAACACCGATCATGTGAGCGGCTTCGCGCCATGAAACCCTTTTATCTGCCGCCATATGTTCAACTTCGCGGAATGATTTCATCATGATGTCGTTAAGGTTTTGCTTAACTTCATCGGCGCTCCAGAAATAGTTTTGTTTATCCTGAACCCATTCAAAATAAGAAACGATTACACCACCTGAGTTAGCCAAAATATCTGGAACAACTAAGGTTTTTTTATCATTAAGAATCTGGTCTCCGCCAGGTGTAGTTGGAGCATTAGCGCCCTCCACAATAATCTTGGCTCTAATTCCAACAGCAGTTTTTTCTGTGATGGAATCAGCAAGAGCTGCGGGGATAAGAACATCAACATCTAAATGTAAGAGCTCTTCTTGAGTTAACTTATCGGTACCAGGCATATTGAGGTTGCCATTAGTTTGGAAGTATTTCCAGAGTTCGGCAACTGAAGAAAAGCCAGTAACACCACCACTTACATCGCTGACTGCAATAACTTTTAGACCTAGGTTTTCTAGAGCGATTGCAGCCCAGTAACCAACTTTTCCAAAGCCCTGAATTGCAACTGTTGCCCCTGCACGATCAATACCTTTGACGCGCAACGCTTCGATTGTTGAGATTGCAACACCGTCACCAGTTGCAGATGTGCGACCAAGTGAACCACCCAAAACAATTGGTTTTCCAGTAACAACTCCTGGGACAGAAAATCCTGCGTTAACTGAGTACGTATCCATCATCCAAGCCATGTTGCGCTCATCGGTTCCAACATCAGGTGCTGGGATATCGCGCTCTGGTCCAATGATCGGCAAGATCTCTGATGTGTAGCGACGAGTCAAACGCTCATTTTCACCGAGTGAAAGCGAATGCGCATCAACTGCAATGCCGCCCTTTGCACCGCCATATGGCAAGTTAGTAAGCGCACATTTCCATGTCATCAACATGGCAAGGGCCACGGTTTCATCCATATCTATATCTGGGTGAAAGCGAACACCGCCCTTTGAAGGCCCGCGCGTTGTTGAATACTGAACGCGAAATCCTTTATACATTTCGACATTGCCGTTATCGCGACGAAGCGGAACTGCTACTTCGAGAATACGACGCGGTGTTGAAAGGGTTTGCCAATCATTTTCGGTTAGTTCTAGTAGTTCAACGGCTCGGCGCAACTGCGTGCGAGCGGTTTGAAGAGCTGACTCCGTTGTCATTTTCTTCTTTCCCGTTAATTAAGAGCGCAATGCTTTAGCGAAGGATTCGAAATCCTCAACCAAGATATCAACTTCCTTTTGGCCATGCGCCAAAGATATTAACCACTGCTCATCTAATCCCGGAGGAGTAATAATTCCGCGGTTAAGTGAGTACAACCATGACAGTTCAGCAACTGCAAAATCTGTAGCTTTGTAATCACGGTAGTTGCGAACAGGCGTTGTTGACCAAGTAACACAACCCTTTACACCAAAGCCAACAGTGTGTGCAGGAAGTTGATATTCCTCAATTATTACATTGATGCGATCTAGCGCCTGCTGATTAAAAGCTTCAGCTTGTGCAAGTGATTCTTCTGTAAAGATGATGTCTGCTGCGCGAACACCAGCCATTGCAAGTGGGTTACCGTTAAATGTTCCAAAGTGAGCCATTTTCCCATTTGTAACAAAATCCATGTACTTCTTTTTGCCACCGAAAGCAGCCAAAGTAAGTCCGCCACCAATTGATTTAGCAAGAGTGATCAAGTCAGGAGTGACATTTAAACGTTGAGCAGCGCCTTGATGTCCGGCAGTTAAGCCAGTCTTAACTTCATCAAAGATTAAAACAACGTTGTACTCGTCGCACAATTCACGAACACGCTCCAAGTAACCTTCATCTGGCAAAACAATGCCAAGGTTTTCAAGAACTGGTTCAAGAATAAAACAAGCGATTGTATCTGCATGCTTTTTGAAGGTGCGTTCCAAGCAATCTGCATCGTTATAAGGAACAACGTAGATTTCTCCAGGAACGATTCCATCGGGAACATGAGCAATTGGATCGTTGGCATCGCCAATCTGATTGATTGGTGGCTTGCTAGAAACTACAAATGGGTCATAGCTACCGTGGTAACCGCCTTCAATCTTTACGATGGCGTTCTTATCAGTTGCAGCACGTGCAGTACGAACGGCATACATCGTTGATTCAGTTCCAGAGTTAGTGAAACGAACTTGATCGATACCGAAGCGGCGACAGATGCGCTCTGCAGCATCGGTTGAAATAGGAGACGGGGTAACAAAGAGCGTTCCACTTTCAAGGGCCTTCTTTACTTCCTCAACTATTACTGGGTTGAGGTGGCCTGCAAGCATTGCTCCAAAGCCCATAGAAAGATCTAGGAGTTGACGACCATCCACATCGGTCATCCAAGCGCCTTTAGCGCTGACGATCGAGATTGGATATGGATCCCAGTGCTGGAAGCTAGAAGTTACGCCCAATGGCAGCGACTTAAATGAGCGCTTGCTTTCTTCGGCGCTCTTGCCAGTCTGTTTGGTAAATAACTCCCACTCATCTTTTAAGAGTTGGGCTACTCGCTCAGGTGACACTGGAGTAGATGTTGTTGGAACGAATCTAAAAGTTTCTCTGTGATTAGTTTGTGTAAGCATTGTAAAACTTGTACGGCAAAGGTTTCAGCTTTTGAAACTCGTTTGAGAAGTACTCTCCCGGTTCGGTTTTTAGTCCGTTAGAACTAAGGCTTAATCATCTCATGCCGTTTTAAAAAAGCAACCCCCAAAAATACCGGGTGTGTCATGCGGGAAATCCCGTTTTTATTTCATAAAAAGTGCGTTTAAGCGTTTTGTTGTGAAAAAAAGTCCAATAATAATCATTACAACAAAATAGAGCGCATGGCCCAATAAAGCCAATTCTAGATTACCTAAACATAGCCCGCGGACTAAATTAATCGCATGTGTGAGGGGCATTAAATTAACAGTGAACTGTAACCATTGTGGGAAAACACTTATAGGATAAAAAGAGCCAGAAAATAAAAACATAGGAAGCAAAAGCATATTTATGATTTCCAATTGCTGAAAAGACTTCATGTAAGAAGTAATTGCCATACCACAGGCAGCAAAACCAAAGGCAATTAAAACTGCTGCAGGTATAGCAAGCAAGCCCCATACACTTTCTACTAATCCAAGTGGTGCAATTACAGCCATGAAGGCGCAAGCGTATGAAAAACCTCGCAGCAACGCCCAACCAATTTCACCAAGAGCAACATCAAGTGGACCCATAGATGTTGCCAGCATGCCATGATAAATACGATCGTGATTGAGCTTGAAGAACACATTCATAGTTGAGTCATAGATAGCGCCATTCATTGCACTTGTTGCAAGAAGTGCCGGGGCAATAAAGGCGGCATATTTAATGCTCTCACCACCCACAGCAATTGTTGGCAATAACTTTCCAATACCGTAACCAAAAGAGAGCAGATACAAGACTGGCTCTAGGAATCCAGAGATAACAATCATGTAGGTAGATGATTTGAAGGCAATAAAACCACGCTCTAATAACTGAGGTACTCGTCCAGAATAGACGCGCTCACCACGTTTGCCAGCGCGGGCATCGGCGATTGCAACAGCCATAGGAATAAACATCTACTTAGCCAATCGCTTAGTGAAGATTCGGGCAGAGAAGAAGAGGCCAAGAACAAGCATGATGCCTAGGAATAAGAAGTGAACCCAAATCATTGTTGGCGAAATAGCGTGACCATAAGTCAGATGGCGTCCTAGCTCCGTTGCATGCCACAACGGTGAGATCCAACCGATCCACTGTAAAAAGAAAGGCATTGACGTAAGCGGAAAAAACGTTCCAGAAAACATGAAAAGTGGCATCATGACAAAGCGACCCAAAACAACAAAAAAGATATTTTCATCCTCTAACCGCGCGGCTAATGCCTGCATAAGTGCGCCGAAAGATGCACCCGCAAAAACTGCTGTAGGAATCGCCAGCCATGCACGCGGGGATTCCAGTGCGCCAAAGGCCCACATAACACCGAAATACAAAACTACTGTGTAGAAAGCGCGAAATAGCGCAGTAAGAAAAACGCCATAAGAAATCTGAACTCCCGACAAAGGTGTTGCATTCATGGAGTAAAAAGTCTTATGCCATTTAAAACCTTCAATAGTCGGGAAAACAGTTTCGTCCATAGTTCCTTGAATCGCAGCTTGAGCAAGAAGGGCTGGTGCCAAGAAAGTTAAATACTTAACGCCATCAACGCCTGCTGGGCCAACACTTTGATCGATTAAGCCACCAAGGCCAATTCCGACTGAAATTAAATACAAAATTGGATTTGCAATTGCAATACCAAGGATTAACCAGATCCACTTCATCATCTGGCGAATTCGGGCTTGAGCAACATAGAGGGCTCCGCGAGATTGAACTCTGGCTGCATCTACGAGAACTAAAGAGCCTTGTCGGATTTGAGTAAGGCTCATTATTCGATCAAAGTTCTTCCGGTGAGGCGCAAGAAAACATCTTCCAAAGAAGATCGGCGCACCAAAGAAGTCTTTGGATGAAAATCAGCCGCATAAATCTTTTCAAGCAATGCTTCACCATCATCGGTGTACATCAAAACGCGATCAGGTAGTTCTTCAATGCGATCACACATGGTGCGCAGTTTTGCTCCCATCTCTTGATTGCGATCTGAACCAAAGCGAAGTTCAAGAACTTCCTTAGTTGCATAATCCTTAATCAGCGAAGCTGGGCTTCCTTCGGCCATAATGGTGCCTTTATCCATAACAATGAGGCGATCACACAATTGTTCAGCCTCATCCATAAAGTGTGTAGTGATCAGCAATGTCACGCCCTGTTCTTTTAGGCGAAATAAGCGATCCCACAAAATATGACGAGCTTGTGGATCTAATCCTGTTGTTGGCTCATCCAACATCAAGATTTCAGGTTCACTTACTAGTGCGCGGGCAATAGTCAAACGACGCTTCATTCCACCACTTAACGTTTCAACTTTTGCATCCCGTTTTTCTTCTAACTGAGCAAATGCTAGAAGTTCATCAACTTTGCCTTTGACAAATTTGCGAGGCAAACCAAAGTAACGCCCATAGATATAAAGGTTTTCAGCAACACTGAGCTGCATATCTAAATTATCTTGCTGAGGTACAACTCCTAAGTGCGCACGAATTTGTGGACCATGTAGTTCTGGATCCTTGCCAAGTATGGAGATAGTTCCAGAAGTACGTTGTGAAGTTGCGCCGATAATGCGCATTGCCGTGGATTTACCGGCACCATTTGGCCCAAGGAAGCCGAAAGACTCACCTTTAAAGACATCAAAGTCGATGCCATTGACTGCGGTGAAATCTCCAAATTTCTTGGTTAAACCACGCGCTGAAATAAGTGGATTCGACATCCCTAAATCCTACCTGAGTATAGTTCTGCTACGTGCGCTTCATAAATAATCCCACCCACGATCTCACCTATGACGATGTCTTCATGGTGCCAAGTTCCTCCGAACTCTCTAGCCGTATGGATGTGGATCTAGCATCTACCGATGGCTCGGGAACAACGATCCCATTGGTTGTTGCGAACATGACAGCTATATCTGGCCGACGAATGGCAGAAACAATTGCACGTCGCGGTGGCATTGCAGTTATCCCACAAGATATTCCACACGCAGTTGTAGATAGCGTTATTAAATGGGTAAAAGAGCGTCATACATTTTTTGATACACCTATCACTCTAAATCCGCAGCAAACTGTTGCTGATGCAGTTTCATTACTGCATAAGCGTGCGCACGGCGCAATAGTAATTGTTGATGGCGGAAAGCCAGTAGGAATAGTTACTGAAGATGATTGCAAGAGCGTTGATCGCTTTACTCAACTACATCAAGTGATGAGTAAAGAATTGATCACGATGGCAGATAATCTTGATGCACGCGCTGCATTTGAATTCTTAAATCTACATCGCCATAAGTTAGCCCCAGTAGTTTCAAGTAAAGGCGAACTAGTTGGCATTATGACGCGCATTGGAGCGTTGCGTGGAACGTTGTATTCACCAGCCATCGATGCAAAGAATCGCTTACGTATCGCAGCAGCTGTTGGAATCAATGGTGACGTTGCTGCTAAGGCCGCCGCTCTCGTTGAATCTGGCGCAGATGTTCTAGTTGTTGATACTGCCCACGGGCATCAAAAGAAGATGATTGATGCGCTCAAGGCTATTAAGTCACTTGGTCTTTCGGTCCCAATAGTTGCTGGCAATGTTGTAACTGCCGATGGCGTGCGCGACCTTGTTGCTGCCGGTGCAACAATTATTAAAGTTGGCGTTGGCCCAGGGGCTATGTGCACAACGCGTATGCAAACTGGCGTTGGGCGTCCTCAGTTCTCTGCAGTTTTTGAGTGTGCGACTGAGGCAAAGAAGTTAGGCGCACATGTGTGGGCCGATGGTGGAGTTCGCCATCCGCGCGATGTTGCCTTGGCGCTAGCTGCAGGTGCATCACAAGTGATGATCGGCTCTTGGTTTGCAGGCACATATGAATCACCCGGTGATTTACAGAGTGATGTGAATGGCCGCTTATTTAAAGAGTCCTTTGGAATGGCATCAGCGCGCGCAGTTGCTGCACGCACATCAGGAGAAGATGCATTTGATCGCGCTCGCAAAGCTTTATTCGAAGAAGGAATTTCGACGTCTCGAATGTATTTAAATCCTGCGCGACCAGGAGTTGAAGATTTGCTTGATGAAATCATTGCCGGACTTCGCTCTTCATGCACATATGCGGGTGCACGAAATCTTGATGAGTTTGCAGACCGCGCAGTTATTGGAATTCAATCATCTGCTGGTTATGCCGAAGGTCGACCACTGCATTCTTCGTGGGGTAACTAAGCTTTAAAAGCGCCCACCAGTTGTTGAATCTTGGCTCAATCGCTGTGACAAATAAATTGGTATAACTGATAAAACAACAAGAGTTGCTGCAACCACGTTAACAATAGGTGCCTGGTTAGGTCTAAATAAGTTGTTATAAATCCAAATAGGCAATGTTTGGATACCGGGGCCTGCAGTGAATGTTGTAACGACAATCTCATCAAATGAAAGTCCAAAAGCTAGCAACCCACCGGCAAATAAAGCTGATGCAAGGTTAGGCAGAGTTATAAGCCGGAATGTTGTTATTCCATTTGCACCCAAATCCATAGAGGCCTCTTGCAAAGAAGTTCCCATACGGCGTAAGCGCGCAATGGCATTGTTATAGACAATCACAATACAAAAAGTTGCATGACCAATAACAACTGTCAACAAGCCGGTCGACATTCCTAATTGTTTAGTAAATGCGCTATTTAAAGCTATACCAGTAACAACTCCAGGAAGTGAGATCGGCAGAACCACAAGCAATGAGATCACCTCACGCCCAAAAAATTGATATCTACTAACTGCAAAAGCCAAGCATGTTCCCAAAACCAGTGCGATTGCTGTTGCAGATAACCCAGCAAAAATGCTCCATTTAAGGGCTTCTCTGACCCCAGTGTTTTCTAGCGCTTTTGACCACCAGATAGTTGTGAAATGAGAAGGCGGCCAAGAAAAGGTTTTGCTTGCATTAAATGAATTGATGATGACAACACTCAAAGGAATATATATAAATGCAAGACCCACTCCCAAAAGAGAGGCTAGAAGCAATCGTGCGTTACGAGATATCGTCATTACATACTCGCTAACGCACCTGTGCGACGCACCAAGTAAAGATAAAGAGCCATGATTGATACTGGAACCATGGCGATAGTTGCGGCAAAAGGTAAGTTAATACTGAAGTTTTGATAAACAACATTTCCAAGCATTTGCAATTTTCCACCGATGATTTGCGCAGTAATGTAGTCACCTAAACTCAGTGAAAAAGTAAACATAGATCCTGCGACTAAGCTTGGGAAAATCAAAGGAAGAATTACTTTTCTAAAAGTATAAAAATTATGTGCGCCTAGATCACCCGATGCATCCAACAAATTATTTGGTAAACGCTCTAACCCTGCATAGATTGGCAAGATCATGTACGGAAGCCATAGATATGAAAGTCCAATAATGATTGCGGGTCCACCAAATCCGGGTGAATTAATTCCAATCGGCCCAAGTAACCAGTCCAATACTCCGTTTCCGGGCTCTAGCATTGTTCGCCAAGCATAAATTTTTACTAGATAAGAAGCCCATAGTGGAGTTAATACGAGAGCTACAAGGATCTTTTGTGAGCGTGGGCGAGCAATTTTAGCCATGTAAAAAGCCATGGGGATTGCTAAAACAGAACAGATGAATGTAACGCTAATTGCGATTCCTAAAGTTCTTAGAACAACGTTTTTGTAAGCAGCATCTGTCAACATGTCATGAAAATTACCCAGATTGAACTGTTGAATAACATTTCCTGTAAAGCTGTCAATCGTGAAAAACGCTGTCACCAAAAGCATTGCTAGCGCACCCAAGTATGCAACTACAAGCCATAAAACTGGAGTAGTTAGTAAAGCGATGAGTCGCAAGCGTTGGTTTTTATGAAAAAAATTTGGTAAAGAATGTAACACCCACGACTCCTTTCTTATAAAGAAAACCGGGCGTGGGATTTAACCCACGCCCGGTTTATAACTTATGAATTACGCAGGCTGGACCAAGCTTTGACCCATTCGGCATAAGGAACACACTTCACATCAGTACGCCCATCAAGGCATGCCTCTGTTGCTGTATTCCAGTAGTAAACATCTGCCCAGTAAGCATCATCTGCAGCATGGAAAGTTGCACAGTGATTCTTATCAGCAGTTAGATCGCAAGACTTTGCATTTGATGGCGCTTCTCCGAACCATTCTGCAACTCCTGCGTTTGCTGCAGGTGATGCAATGTGATTCATCCACATGTATGCACAGTTTGGATTCTTAGCCTTGCTGCTAACCATCCAAGTATCTGACCAACCTGTAGAACCACCTGTAGGCTTAATGCCTTCAACCTTGGTGCCTTCACCCTTTGCGAGATTGATATTTACTTGCCAAGTTGTACCAAGCACGGTTCCACCTGATTTAAGTGATGCAACATGCTTGAGGTAATCGCCCCAATACTCACCAATAAGTGGCTTCTGAGCCTTTAGAACTTCCACCGCTGCATCAAATTGTGCTTGATCAAGCGCGTAAGGATATGTAATTCCTAGCTCTGGCTGTGTTTCCATCAAATAAAGTGCAGCATCAGCGATATAAATAGGTGAGTCATATGCTGTGATCTTGCCCTTATAAGGTGAATTAACATCGAATACTGAACTCCATGAAGTTGGAGCTGGCTTAACGATATCTGTGCGGTATGCCAACAAGTTGGCTCCACGTCCGTGAGGAATACCGTATGCAACACCATCGACTGAGTTCCACTGCTGCATCTTTAGATTTTCAAAGATATCTGCATAGTTAGGAATCAAGTCTGTGTTTACGGGTGCAACATCGCCGCCATAAATAAGGCGAAGCGATGCATCTCCTGAAGCAGAAACAACATCGTATTCGCCGGTTTTCATTAATGCGACCATGTCATCTGATGTTGCGCCGTTCTTTACATTAACTTTGCAACCAGTCTCTTTTTCAAAACCAGTAACCCAGTCAACGTTTGGATCTGTTGAACCATTCTCAACATAGCCAGCCCATGCAACTAGATTTACTTGGCCTTCACCAGCGCCAAGCTCTTTCATCATGTCTACTTTAGGTACACCGCTGTCGGATGCAGAGTCGCTACCTGAGCTGCAACCAGCGAGAATGAGCGCTGTTACTGAGGCAACAGCTATTAGTGAAACCAGACGCTTCTTATGCATCTGTACCTCCATCTTTACTTAACATATTCAGCGGTTGAATATGTACCTTAGTTCTTTAGTGAACCAAGAATTCCTTTTCTTTATCCCATGACACTGTCACAGCATCGCCAACTCGCAGATCTGCCACTGGAACAACAGAAATAACAGTCCCAGCGTGTGTATCTACAAGGTACCGAGTTGTCGCCCCTACGAAAATTACATCTCGCAGAGTTCCTTGTAAGGAACGGTTTCCCGATGGCGCTGATTTTGATACTGAAACTAATTCCGGACGGATATTTATTCTCGAGCCTTCAATCATGATTTTATTTGTTTGACCAACAAATTCAGATACAAATGCGCTGATTGGATTCTCGTAGATTTCTCGTGGAGTACCTAATTGTTCAATTTTTCCATTATTGAAAACCGCGATTCGATCACTCATAGTGAGCGCTTCTTCTTGATCGTGGGTAACAAAAATAAAAGTAATTCCAACTGCCCGCTGAAGCTCCTTCAGTTCAATTTGCATCTGTTCGCGCAATTTCAAATCCAGCGCACCCAAGGGCTCATCAAGTAGCAAGACCGAGGGTCTATTAACTAAGGCGCGAGCTAGCGCAACACGTTGTCGCTGCCCACCTGAAAGTTGAGATGGCTTACGCTCACCGTAACCCTCTAAGCGAACTTGCCTAAGGGCCTCGAGTGCACGAGAACTGCAATCTTGTTTGGCAATTCCTTTAACTTTTAAACCATACTCAATATTGCTAATTACATTCATATGTGGGAACAGCGCATAATCTTGAAAAACAGTATTTACATCCCGCTCATATGGGGGCAGTTGTGAAACATCTTTACCAGCTAATTCAATTGATCCCGAATCTGGCTTCTCAAATCCTGCAATCATTCTAAGCACTGTAGTTTTTCCAGAACCCGAAGGACCCAATAACGTGATGAACTCACCTTCATAGATATCAAGGTCAACACCAGCAACTGCACGAACATCACCAAAGGATCGAGTAAGACCTTTGATGGAAACAATCACAGTGCTAGACACCCCGCAGACTTTACTCAAAATGGGCTCAGAAGTAACTAATAGATAGGCTTGGCACTATGTCCAAACCGACGATAATTCTTGCAACCAGCAATGGCGTCGGAATGGGCCATTTGGCAAGAGCAAGCGCGGTTGCGCTGGCCTTAAAGCCCGTGGCTAATCCGATAATCGTTTCAATGGCCGGTGGTATTGCGGAAATTCCATCCTTTTTGGGTATTCGCTGCGAATACATTCCCGGGCGCGATCGTTTATGGATGTCACGCGAAAAATGGGATACCTACTTGCGTGATCGGCTATTAGCGTTAGTGGAAGAAACTGATGCAAAAGTTTTATCTTTCGATGGCGTAGTTCCCTATCCAGGAATAATCGCCGCCCGCAATGCAAACCCACAGTTAAAACTTGTATGGGTTCGTCGTGGGTTATGGCAAAAAAAACCACAACGTTTCATTTTAGGATTACAAGCAAAGATGATGGACGCAATTGTTGAGCCTGGGGATATTGCACGCGCTTATGATTTTGGTCCAACTTCAAAGCGTAAAGATTGCGTTCTTACATCACCGGTCTCACTTTTTAGAAAAGAAGATGCATTTTCCCGCGAAGATGCGCGCAAAGCGTTAGGTCTAGATTTAAACCGTCCTGTGGTTTTAGTTCAACTTGGAACTGGCGACAGCGATGTGAACCATAAAATGACTGCAGCTCTTGAAGGTCTATTAGGTTGGAAAGATTTACAAGTAATCTTGACTAAAGCTCCGATTGATAAAGATGGCAACTCCTTAGCACCTGAGGGCTTAGATATAAAGGTTGCGCGGTATTTTCCCCTAGCAAAAGTTTTGCATGCATTTGATGCAGCTATTTGTGCAACGGGATATAACGGCGTGCATGAATTATTGCCAGCACAAATTCCAACAGTCTTTGTTTCAAATATTCGTGGCACAGATGATCAAGAAGCTCGTGCGCGATGGTGCAATGATTTTGGTTTCGCACTACGGGCTAATGAAGCAGATTTAGCCGATATTACAAAAACTGTACGAGAGCTCCAGGATCAAGAGGTTCGATCACGCCTGAAAGTAAAATGTGCCGAATTGCCAGAGACTAATGGTGGACAAGAGATTGCCGATATTTTGCAAGCGCTAACTACACAAAACACATCGGAAAAAGCTAAGAACATCGTTTTTTACCGTTTAATTGCGCAAGATCACTTAAACCGTGGATTACGCCATGTGGCCAATATGGGATTGCGCCGAGTTGCTTTGGTATACCGATTTATAAATCCGCACACAGTTGAGCAAGTTGCAAAACAAGAACCACCAGTCTTTGGTGACTCAACTGAGTCAAGGGAACTTCAAAAGTTGATTAAGTCCGGCACAAGATTCGAACATTTAATAACTGGGGCATCAGATGAATATCGAAAAAAGCGAGAAGAGATTGCCTATGCCGCATACGGCGATATAGTTAAAACGGATAATTAATCTTCGATTATCTTTTCAAGTTTATTCTTTAAAATTAAAACAAGAGTTACCACAACAACCAAAAAAAACACGGCCCAGTACTTTAAATATTTTTCAAGCGTAGTTAGAGAACTAGCAAATTGAAACCCCAAAGTCACCACGACTGTACTAAATACAACGCCACCAGCAGCATTCCATTTTAAAAATGTTCGATATGGAACTTGGTGCATGCCAGCTAATGCTGGTACAAGAGCACGTAAAAGAGCCTGGGCTCTACCAAAAAAAATTGCTCCGCCATGATATTTTTCAAATATATGTTCTGCCAACCGCCATCGTTTGGCACCAACGAATTTTCCAAATTGAGTTGTTTTAATGCGTGGGCCAAAGTGCTTTCCAACCTCATAACCAACAGAGTCTCCAGCAATTGCGCCGATTATGGCGCTGATTAAGAAAAGCCAGAAAGACCAAACATGGGCATGGGCAAGAACCCCACCAATTAATAATGAAGTTTCACCAGGTAGAACAAAGCCTACAAAGGCGGCGGCCTCTGCAAATGCGAGAAGAATCAGTAAAATAAAAAGTGGAGTTTGTAGATTATTAGCAACAAGCCAATCTGCTGAATTATGAATCCATCCCGACATGCAAGAACTCTAGCCTGCACTTAGACTGCACTAATGATGAAAGCAAAGACGGCTGTAGAAATTCACGAAGTATTAGCCAATCGACGCAGCCCTCGATCATTAGATTCAACTGCCTTGCTTGCTAATCAGGATTTAATAGCGATTTTAGAAGCAGCCCGATGGGCGCCATCGGCCAACAATGGTCAACCATGGCGCTTTTTTGTGGGCACGCGCAGTGATGAAGTATTCGGACAGATTCTTGATTCGTTGGCTTCATTTAATCAGGGATGGGCACATCGATCTTCGGCACTCATTCTTGTTGCAGGAGTTCATTCACGTGAAGATGGAACACCAAATAAAGGTTTTCTCTATGACTGTGGATTAGCTGTTGCCCAGATGGTGGTTGAAACCCACCATCGCGGCTTTGTTGCGCATCAGATGACGGGCTTTGACGCCGTAAAAGCTGCAGAGAATTTGAATATTGATGCATCTTTAACGCCTGTTGCAGTAATTGCAATTGGAAAGCAAGCACCTGCAGATCTATTACAAGGTGCGATGTTAGAACGTGAAACCGCGCCACGAGAGCGCAAATCTCTGCACGATATTGTGCTTAAAGGTTTGCCTGATTAAAAACGGGAGCGGATTTCCCACAGATCTTTAAACACAGGCGCAAACAAAGTACTTGCTAGATATTCAACTCCACTAGAACCGCCTGTTCCAATTTTTTGCCCAATAGTTCGTTCAACCATTTTTACATGCCGATATCGCCACTCCTGAACTCCTTCATCGATATCAACTAAGCGCTCACACACCATTGCACTTTCAGGGTCCTTAATATGAACCTCTAACAACACATCTTGAACAGGCACGTTAGCCACGTATGGCAATCTACGATCACGTTGCAATACTTCAGTTGGAACTGCATGACCACGCTTAACTAAATAAGCCAGAGCTGAATCCCAAATGGAATTTTTAGCGACAATTAATTCGATCTCAGCTTGAATCGCTGGAGGTAGGTGGCCAGCCATTTTGCTATCTCGGCGTCCAAGCAAAGCTTCTACTTTTCTAAACTGCGCAGATTGAAAACCACTTGATGAAGATAGATATGAACGAAATGCATTAAATTGCAATGGCGTCATAGTTTCTAAAATATCAATTTGTGTGACACACACTTTAAGAATTGTGCGAATGCGTCCAAGAATCGCTAACGAATAATGTGTATCTCCAGATTCCATTGCGCGCTGGGCTTCATTGAACTCATGAATTAATTGCTTAAACCAAAGTTCGTATGTTTGGTGAATAATAATAAAAAGCATTTCATCATGCTCTGGCCCTTGCGACAGAGGGCGTTGTAAGCCAAGGAGTTCATCAACAGCTAGATAAGAGGTATATGTCAGGGCTGAATCGAAGTTTTCGCTCATGTGACTCGTGAACCACTCTCTTTTATCTCTTTATATTGGCCAGATGCCACTAAATCGCGCATGCGCGCAAAACCATCCCAGACTTCAACGTATGAAGTTGGCAATGGTGAGATTGCTAAACGGATTGAGTTAGGTGTTCTGTAATCAGGAATCACATTAGAAATCTGTCGCAGAGCAACACAAATTTGTGCAGCATCAGGATGAACTAAAGAGATGTGACCACCACGCTCTTTAGCATTTCGTGAAGTATTGAGTTCCATGCCAAGAGGTGCAAGCCATGCATCGTAAAGATCAATCATCATCTGGGTTCCAACCGCGGCTTTATGAGCAATGGCATCGATACCAACTTCTTTAATCATTGAGAAAGCCGTCTGAACGCAACGGATTCCAACAAGTGATGGGCTAGCTATCTGAAAGCCACGGATATTTTGTGCACGTTCAAACACGGCTCCCATTTCAAACTGTGCATCTTGTGCAAACCAACCTTGAATTGGAACTTGTAGTTCGCTCTGAATTCTTTTGCTGACATATAACCAGGCAGGTGAACCTGGTCCGGAATTTCCATATTTATATGTACACCCAACACAAAGATCTACACCGTTAGCATCAAGGTTGAGTTCGATTGCACCAACTGCGTGGCTAGCATCCCAAACAACCAACGCCCCGATTGCACGCACTTGATCGGTAATTGATTTGATGTCTGTGCGTGCACCTGATCGGTATTGAATAACTTCTAATGTAACTAGTGCGACATCGTCATTTAAATAAGGTGCAAGAATTTGAGTTGTAATGCGCTCATGTGTAGCAATTGCTGGATCTTCATTATCGATAATGACAAGGTTGAGACCAAACTGCTTTGCAATTCCATCAAGAATGTAACGATCGGTTGGAAAATTTGCCGCATCAGTAATAATTGTCTTTCTACCGGGACGCGAATGAATTGCGGCAAGACATAGTTGATAGAAATTGACCGACGTTGTATCGCAAACAAGAACTTGACCAGGGCCTGCACCAAGAGCAGCTTCACCTAAAAGATTTCCAGTTGGTTGGGCTTCATCTACCCAGTGGCCCCATCCGGTGACAACTTCGGCGCCCCATTCGCCCAGAAAATCATTCACTGCAGTAATAGTGGCTTTAGGGATTCGACCTAGTGAATTTCCATCTAAATAACACATCTCTGGGTCAGTAACCACAAACTGTGATTTGAAACGGGCTAGCGGATCCTTCTTATCGAGCTCTAACGCGTATTCGCGGTCGGTGACGTTCATGAAGGAAAGGTACGCTCTCCCATCATGGCGCGCAATGTTGTTAATATCGAAGAGGTTTCAAAAGCCTTTGACATCAAAGAGTTATTAGTAGGCGTCTCTTTAGGCATTTCAGAGGGCGATCGCATCGGCATTGTTGGCCGGAATGGCTCAGGTAAATCAACGCTTATGAAGATTATTGCAGGTGTTGAAGCACCAGATGCTGGCCGCGTCACTAAATCAAACTCAGCTCGAATAGGTCTGTTATCTCAAGTGGATTTAGCTAATCCCGAAAGCACTGTTGGCGAAGTTGTTTTGGGTGATACAGCAAAACATGAGTGGGCGAGTGAACCCAATATCCGTGAAGTTTTTACGGGTTTGTTTGGTTCTTTCGATGACCACATATTTGATAGAAAGTTTGGTCAGTTATCTGGTGGAGAACGCCGCCGTGTTGGTTTAGCAAAACTATTAATTAACGAACTCGATTTAATTTTGCTGGATGAACCAACAAATCATTTGGATGTTGAAGGTGTTGCCTGGTTAGCCGAATATTTGAATAACCGAAAAGGACTAGCCGTAACCGTAGTAACGCACGATCGATGGTTTCTTGATGCTGTCACCGATCGCACATGGGAAGTTGTTGAGGGCAAGGTAGAAGAATATGACGGAGGCTATAGCGCATTTGTTTTAGCTAAAGCCGAGCGCGCTCGCCAATCATCTGTAATGGATCAACGTCGAAATATGTTGATTAAGAAAGAACTTGCTTGGCTTCGTCGCGGAGCACCGGCACGGACTACTAAACCTAAGTTTCGTGTTGATGCAGCTAATGTTTTGATTGCTGATGTACCTGCTCCACGTGATCAGGGCGAACTTTTAAAGTTTGCGCTCAACCGCTTAGGCAAAACGGTATATGAGGCACATCATGTACAAGTAAAACTTGGCGATAACGAACTCATCGATGATTTGTATTGGAATGTTGGCCCAGGCGATCGCATAGGAATAGTTGGCGTTAATGGCGCAGGTAAGACAACTTTGATGCGTACATTAGTTGGTGAAATCCAACCAACTGCCGGTAAGTTAGTAACAGGTGTAACGGTAAAGCCCGCCTTTCTTACACAGCATCTTGATGAATTGGATCCAACATGGCGAGTACTAGAGGCCGTTGAAAAAGTAGCAAATCGCATTGAAATCGGCGGCGGTCGCGAGCTTTCTGCTTCACAATTATGTGAGCGTTTAGGTTTTGATCGTGAATCTCAGTGGACACCGGTTGGTGATCTATCGGGAGGCGAAAAACGTAGGCTCCAACTAACGCGATTACTGATGGATAGCCCCAATGTTTTGCTTCTAGATGAACCTACAAATGATTTTGATATTGAAACTCTTACTGAGCTTGAAGATTTGTTGGACAGTTATGGTGGAACTTTGATTGTTGTCTCTCATGATAGATATTTCTTAGAGCGTGTTTGTGATCGCTTTGTTGGTTTGTTAGGGGATAAAAAAGTTCGCGATTTACCACGCGCAGTCGATGAATACCTAGAACTTCGACACGATTCGTTGCAACCCGAAATCAGTGCACCAAAGGAAAAGAAGAGTTCGAACGCCGCAGAAGAGCGTCAGTTAAAAAAAGACAAAGTCCGCTTGGAGCGCCAGATGCAAAAAGCTGATGGACGCATTACCGAACTTGAAAATGAGCAGGAGAGCGCCGCTTTTGACGCCGAGCGTTTACAGGCGATCACAAATGAGCTAACGGTATTACGTGTAGAAAAGAACAAACTTGAGGAAGAATGGCTCCAGACCACTGTTTTGCTAGAGGGTTAAGTTAAAGTTAGCCCCATGAACCGCTTATCGCATGGCATCGAAGTAATACTTTTCCGCTCACGCTTTTTATTAGCACCTCTTTATTTAGGATTAGTTGGAGCCCTCGTTCTTCTGGGATATCGCTTCATCGTTGAATTTGTTCACTTAGCTGAAAAAATAGGGGATGCAACTCCGCAGAGTTTTACCCTAGATCTACTAGCCCTTTTGGATTTAACCCTGCTTGCTAATCTGATCTTGATGGTGATTTTTGCTGGTTATGAAAACTTTGTTTCGCGTATCGATGTCGCAACTGAGTCCAAAGATCGCCCGCACTGGATGGGAACGATTGACTTCAGTGGTTTAAAAATCAAATTAATTGGCTCATTAGTAGCGATTTCAGTCATTGAACTGCTCAAAGACTTCATTGAACTCTCTGGTCAAGATCATGTTGGCGCAGGAACTAAGTGGCGAATCGTCATTCACTTAACATTTGTTGCCTCTGGTGTTTTATTTGCATTAATGGATTGGATTGCCGATAAGCGAGAATTTCACGGCACTCATTAATAAATGCGTTTAGATATTTTGGCCGCGCTTTCGGGCGTGATGATTGCTTTACAAGCCCGTGCCAACGGTGAGCTCTCGCATCGAATCGATAATGGTTTAGAAGCTGCATTAGTTTCATTTGGTTCAGGGCTAATCATTATTGCCGCTATTGCTATATTCAATCCAGCGATAAAGGAGGGAATAAAGAATCTGCGCACAGCAGTTTCGAATAAGGAAATCGCTCGGTGGAAACTATTAGCCGGAGCCCTTGGCGGAAGTTTTGTTGCAATCCAAACAAATATCGTCCCCTTAATTGGTGTGGCGATTTATTCTGTAGCTTCAATTGCGGGCCAAACAGCGATGTCATTATTCGTAGATCGAATTGGGTTAACTGGAGGCGGGAAAAAACTAATTTCACGTCGCCGAATAGCGGCCGCTATATTAACGGTTTTAGCTGTTCTAGTTTCTGTATTTGATCGAATCGATGCGAAAAATCTTTCAATGGTGGCGGTTGTCCTTGGCTGTATTGCAGGTGCTGTAGTTGGCGTTCAACGTGCACTGAATGGACAAATAAATGAGCACTCCCATCAGAGTTTCACTACATCACTTCTCAACTTTGTAACGGGAACAGCGTTGCTTGTGATTTTAATTATTGGTGGTGTTTTTATTCGAAAAATCCATCTTGTTGCCTTACCGATAGGTCCTTGGTGGATTTATACGGGTGGGATTATTGGCGTCATTTATATAGCTTTTACTTCAACAATTGTGCAGCACCTAGGTGTTTTAACTTTTACACTTTTTAGTGTTGGTGGCCAATTAGTTGGCTCGTTAGTTATTGATCTGATTTCTCCAACCAATGGAGTAAGCGTAAGTGCTTACCTTGTATCTGGAATTGTTATGACGTACTTGGGGGTTATCGCCGGTGGCGTAAGTAGTTCACGAGTGCAGAAACCAAAGAGGCAGTAATAAAGAAGGCTGCAATTGCATATGACCACGTTTTAACCCATGGCAAAGTAGCTGCGTAATAACCGGCAAGAGTTATGCCAACACCCCACAACAGTGCACCGAGCGCGTTAGCTGATAAGAATTTGTAGTAATTCATCTTCGATGCGCCGGCAATAGGTGGAACAAAAGTTCGAATCCATGGGAAGAATCGTGCGGCAACTACTGCCCACCATCCCGTTTGCTCATAGAAACGTTCAGAACGGGCAATCATTCTTTGCATTCGAGGGGAGTCGTGTTTTTCAAGATAAGGACGGCCCACCAAACGGCCTAAAACAAAACCTATTTGATCGCCAAAGAATGCAGCGATAAAGATGACGGATACAAGAATGACAATGTTTACATCTTTATGGGCCGCTGCAACCAATCCTGCGCTAAAGAGAATTGAATCACCAGGCAGAAAAAATGCAAATAAGACGGCTGTTTCAAAGAAAATAATTGCGCCTGTGATTAGATAAATTAGGTACGGCGCAAGAGGAGCAAGTTGAGCATCAAAAGATGCGGCTAGTTCAATCACACTGATTTCTTTACCGCAGCGGCCACAGCCTTTGTTACGTTTGGATCAAAGACACTAGGAACAATAAATGAAGCATTGAGCTGTTCAGGAGAGACACAATCCGCAATTGCCTCAGCCGCAGCTACAAGTAATTGGTCTGTAATCTTGTGTGCATTTGCATCAAGTAGACCACGGAAGATTCCTGGAAAAGCCAAAACATTATTAATCTGGTTAGGTTGATCGCTGCGACCAGTTGCAACAACAGTTGCATATTTACGAGCAAGGACAGGATCAACCTCTGGATCTGGATTAGCTAGAGCAAAAATAATTGAATCTTTTGCCATTTGCGAAATATCTGCCTCTTTTAGAATATTTGGAGCACTGACACCGATGAATACATCTGCTCCGATAAGCGCTTCGGGCATAGTGCCAACAAACTTATGTGGATTACTGTTGTCGATAAACCACTGCTGCATAGAGTCATCAGATTTCATGTCACTATGAATTACGCCATGGTGATTGAAACCGATAATGTTTTTAGCACCACTTAAAGTAAGTAGACGAGCAATTGCATTTCCTGCTGCCCCAACTCCGCTCAGAACAATTTTCACAGAGCTAAGTTCCTTATTTACTAATTTAAGGGCGTTTCGTAAAGCAGCTAGTACAACGATCGCAGTTCCATGTTGATCATCGTGGAAAACTGGGATATCAAGAAGTTCACGCAAACGACGTTCGACTTCAAAACAACGTGGAGCCGAAATATCTTCCAAGTTAATTCCGCCATATACGGGTGCGATTAACTGAACTGTTCGAACAATTTCATCTACATCTTGCGTATCTAAACAAACTGGCCACGCATCCACATCGGCAAAGCGCTTAAATAAAGCGGCCTTTCCTTCCATAACTGGAAGCGCTGCAGCAGGACCGATATTTCCAAGACCCAATACCGCTGATCCATCGGTAACAACTGCCACGGTATTGCGCTTGATAGTTAAGCGGCGAGCATCAGATGGATCGGCAACAATAGCCTGGCAAATTCGTGCAACACCAGGTGTGTATGCGCGCGATAAATCATCACGTGTTTTTAAAGGAACTTTTGATTGAATTTCAATCTTTCCACCAAGATGAAGCAAGAAAGTTCGATCACTAACTTTACGAACTGTTAGCTCTGGATTTTTTGCAAGCGCTACGGTGATTTGATCTGCGTGATCAGAATCGATTGTGTCGCAGGTGATATCTAGAACAACTTTTTCAAGTAAGGATTCAACAACATCCAATGCTGTAATCGTTGCTCCAGCTGCTGTAATAACCGTTGTAGCAAGGGCTACTGGTTGAGCAGATGGTGGACCTTCGACACGGATAGTGATTCCGTATCCGGGTGAGGTTGCAGCCATTTACACAACTCCATATAAACGATCGCCAGCATCGCCAAGTCCAGGGACGATGTAACCGTTTTCATTGAGTTTTTCATCTAATGCACCAGTAACGATATTGATTGGAACTTTACTCCCGGAAAATTCGTTTTCAACTGCCTTAACTCCTTCAGGAGCAGACAAGATGCAGATCGCTGTAATTTCAGTGGCACCTAAATCAAGTAAATAGTGGAAGGCAGCGATTAAAGTTCCACCTGTTGCAAGCATGGGATCTAATACAAATACATGTCGGCCGGACAAATCTTCAGGTAAACGATTGGCATAAGTACTGGCTTTTAAAGTTTTTTCATCACGAACCATGCCCAAAAAACCAACTTCAGCATTTGGCATCAACTTACTCATCCCTTCGAGCATTCCAAGACCTGCTCGCAAGATAGGCACAACCACTGGTCGCGGCTCGGCCATTTTTAAACCTTTAGTTTTAGTAACTGGTGTGGTTATTTCCACTATGTGTGTACGAATCTCGCGTGTTGCTTCATAGGCAAGCAAAGTTACGAGTTCTTCAACAAGGCGGCGAAATGTTGGGGAATCAGTACGTTCATCGCGCAATACCGTCAATTTGTGGGCAATAAGTGGGTGATTGGCAACGTGAACTTTCATAGGCAATACCTTACAGGGCTTTCAATCCTTTCCAATGAGTGGAATCATCTGAGCATGGCCGATTTCGATGATGACCTCGTAGACGACATCGAAGAGTTTGACGTCTTAGAAGAGGATTCGCCAAAAGTAACCAGTCTCACAAATGAGTTAGATATCGCCGTTGCAGCTTGGCATGAAGACGGGCGCTGGACCTTAGGGATACTTCCTGATCCAAATGACATTACTCAGATAATTACCCATTTAAAAGCACAACAAACAAATGGTGGATCCATAGCCCTTATCTCAATCGACGAAGAGTTTTTTATTCTCATTCGCGTACTTGGTTCACACATTTCACTTTTCTTAAGTGATGCAACTGCAGCACTTGATTACGAAGTTGCAGAAGAGTTATTAGAGATTGCAGATATTCCAATTCCAGAAGAAGATGATGAATCTGGACCAATAGGTCAGTTAGAAATTCTTGCAGACCTTGGAATGAATGGTATGGAAATTTCTGCGCTCTGTGACGATGCCGAATTGTTTCCTGATGAGCAGCTTGAAGCGATTGCCAACCGACTTGGATTTGGTGATCAGTTTGCAGAGTTATTAGAACTGTGAACGATCAAGATTTAATGCGCGCAGCTTTAGCTGTTGCGCAGCAAGCTAGTGCCAGTGGAGATGTTCCAGTCGGAGCAGTGATTGTTAATAACGCTGGTGAAATTATTGCAACTGGTCACAATGAACGCGAACTAAATAACGACCCAACTGCTCATGCAGAAATTGTTGCAATTCGAAAAGCTGCTCTCGCAGTAGGTGAATGGCGTTTAGAGAATCACACCATCGTTGTAACCCTTGAACCATGTCCGATGTGTGCAGGCGCAATTGCACAATCTCGTATTTCAACTCTTGTCTTTGGTGCCTGGGATGATAAAGCTGGCGCGGTTGGCTCAGTATGGGATCTAATTCGTGACCCGCGCGCGCTTAATAAAGCGGAGGTTCGTGGTGGCGTTCTTGCCGATGAATGCTCTGCAGTCTTAAAAGAGTTTATACAAGGAGTTCGTAAGAAGGATTGAGAATTACCATCGAACCTTCTTCTTCACCAACCATGCCCTCAGCCCGCATTTGAGAACCCACTTCAAGACCTGCGATTTCACGTCGGCCTAAGAACTGCAGTGAAACTCCGCCGGTTTCATCCCAAATTTCCACTTGAAGTGAAGGTGCAGAGCCGCGAGGTGCAGTTTTTATGGATGTGACTCGACCATGCACTTTCGCACGTTTACGCCACTGAATCTGACCTATTTTTGTTACATCCTCTGCGTAATGACTAATTGGTTCTATATCTACAGGCGCAATATTTTTAGGCGCAGGTTGTGCTGATTTAGCAACTCGCACTGTTTCATATGGATGGTGTACTTCTAATTTAGCTCCAGATGTAATTCGATCAACGTCAAAGGGAACGATAGTTGCAACGACTCTAGGTAACTGTGAGATTGGTGCCGCAATTTGTTCAGCAGTTTGATCGTGCAATAAGCGTCCTAAGAATCGAGAGTATGAACGTCGAGGGAGTAATAAAGTTAATTCGATATCATCTTTTTCAGTCAATCTAATTGCATAATCAACTACAGAGTTAGCTATTCGACGATCAGGACAGTCGATAAGTTCGAGTGTTACATCATCTAGTGCATCAGATTTTGCCCAAGCGTTTTGAATTTCTTCAGCATGGCGATCATCGATAACGAAGTGAACAGCTGCCAAATTTCGCGGCTTTAAACTGCGGGCATAACGAATTGCCCCAACTGTTGCGATATCAACGCTATCAACTAAAACAGTGACATCGTGGCGGGCAATAGAAGTTGCTCGCTCTTGATGACCCTTTACAACCAACGCTTCTTGCTCGCGATCGTATTGGCGGCGCAAACGCAAAAACGTTAGAACCAGGATTGGCGCTGTAACTAATACCAACCAAGCACCCTCAGTAAATTTCACGACCGAAAATATAATTACCACTACAAAAGAAATTGAACCTGATAACCCATTAACGAAAACCTTGAATTTCCACTGACCTTCTTTATGGCGTAGAGCATGACGCACCATTCCAAAACCAGCCAAAGTAAATCCAGTGAATACACCAAGAGCATAGAAAGCAACTAAATGTTCAACCGATCCAGCAGTAAAGAGGACCAAGAAAATTCCTCCGCCAGAGAGCAACAAAATTCCATTTGAGAAAGCTAAACGGTGCCCACGCTTTGTTAACTGACGAGGTAGATAACCATCAGTTGCAACAAAGTTACATAGCAGTGGGAAAGCGCTATATGTTGTGTTTGCGCCAGCAAATAAAATTAACATTGTTGCCAGCTGAACCATAATGAACATGGTTTGCCCAAATACTCCTTCACCTACAATTGTTTTAGCAATTTGAGAGATAACCGTAGGAGTTCCTAATTCATAAGGCATTGCATGAATTTTGTGCGCAAACCATGAGACTCCCAAAACTAATGTACCGAGCAAAACACTCATGGTTATTAATGTGCGTCGTGCATTTACGTGTTCAGGTTGCTGAAATAAAGCCACACCATCTGAAATTGCTTCTAAACCAGTCAGCGATGATCCACCATTTGCAAAAGCGCGTAGCAGGATAAAAATTGCTGCAAAAGTTAGCAGCCCTTGGCCTTCACCAAGTGGGACTGCCCCGGCATTATCTGTGGCTAACACTTCCAGCGTTCCATTAAATTGACGATACAAGCCCATTCCAAAGACTATGAGCATGCAGCCAATAAAAAAGTACGTTGGCATTGCAAAAGCTTTACCGGCTTCTTTTACTCCACGAAGATTTCCATAAGTAAGAAAGACAATGACTAATAAAATCATTGGGATTTTCCATGAAAGCAAGGATGGGAATGTCGAGATAATTGCTGCAACACCGGCAGCGGATTGGATAGCTACAGTGACTATGTAGTCAAGCATGAGAGCAACAGCTGCAATTTGCGCGACAACAGGTCCAAAATTATCGCGTGAAACAATGTAGGCCCCACCAGTTTTTGTATACACATTAATTACGTTGCGATATGACAAAGTGATAATTGTGAGAATGACAAGAATAACTGCGGTCATCGGCATCAAAATTGAAAATGCTGCTAAACCAAAAGCTGGCAGAAGTGCAATTAAAATCTGCTCTGAACCATAAGCAGATGAAGAAATACAGTCAGAGGATAAAATTCCTAAAGCAAAGCGTTTTTTCAATCGCTGATGACCTAATGAATGTCGGTTCAGAGGATTACCTAGTAATCGCCGCTTCAATGTATAAAAGAAGGAGTCCTTCAGGTGTGCATGATCCTGCAGCACAACCGGGGTAGGCGCGTCATCGGTCCACGACTTTGGCACTTATTACTCCTTTTTAATTGCGTTTAACGCAACTGTGTTTCAAGGCTCTATCGTAGAGCGCATCGGCTACAACTTCTCGCAGGCTGAGCGTATGCTTGCCCGCATGCAAACACAGTTATATATCAATGGCCAATGGGTGGACGGTGCCAGCAAGGTGGCTGTCCATGACCCAAGTGATAACTCAGTAATCGCCGAAGTTTCACTGGCATCTGATGCACAGTGCGAAGCTGCAATCGCCGCCGCCGATGCTGCTGCTGTGGAGTGGGCAAAGACTGCCCCTCGTTTTAGATCAGAGATTTTGCGTAAAGCTTTTGAAATTATGACAAGTGAACTTGAAGCAGTTGCAACATTAATTTCACGCGAAAATGGGAAAGCTATGCCTGATGCACGCGGTGAAGCTGCATATGCTGCCGAGTTTTTCCGCTGGTTTGCCGAAGAAGCGGTTCGCACGCCAGGAGATTTCCGTAAGTCGCCGTCAGGGGATAAGCGAATTCTTGTTACTCATCAACCAATTGGACTTTCAATTCTTATTACACCGTGGAACTTTCCTGCAGGAATGGCAACGCGAAAGATTGGCCCAGCAGTTGCCGCAGGTTGCACAATGATTTTAAAGCCAGCTACAGAGACTCCACTAACTGCGATGTACATAGTTGATGTCATGGAGCGCGCAGGTTTGCCAAAGGGTGTTCTTAATTTAGTTTTGCCAGAAAAAACTGGTCCTGCGATTTCAAAGATGTTGCATGATTCACGAGTTAAGAATCTTTCATTCACTGGATCAACTGAAGTTGGTCGCGTTCTGCTCAAAGAAGCTGCTGACAAGGTAATTCGTTGTTCAATGGAACTAGGCGGAAATGCACAAGTTATTGTTCATGATGATGCAGATCTCGCAGTAACAATTCCTCAATTACTCCTTGCCAAGATGCGCAACGGCGGTGCTGCTTGTACATCAGCAAATCGCATTTATGTCCAACGTTCAATTTCAGAGGCATTTATTGCGCAAATGACTAAGTCAATGAGCGCTTATGTAGTGGGCCGCGGTACAGATGCAACTACAACTCTTGGCGCTTCAGTTTCAATGAAAGAGCGCAATAAAATCGCACAAATCGTTGATGAATCTGTGGCTGCCGGTGCAAAGATTCAAGTTGGTGGAGTTAAGCCAGAAGGCGATGGTGCTTTCTATCCTGCGACCGTATTAGTTGTTGAGAAAGATAACCCAATTCTTCTTCACGAAATCTTTGGTCCAGTTGCACCGATTATCATTTTTGATACTGATGAAGAGGGCATTGCATTAGCCAATGACACCGAATTTGGTCTTATTAGTTATGTATTTTCGGCCGACCTCACTCGCGCATTGCGCACAGCTGAAGCGATGGAATCAGGAATGGTGGCAATCAATAAAGGTGTTATCTCTGATCCCGCAGCACCATTTGGTGGCGTGAAGCAATCAGGTTTGGGCCGCGAAGGTGGCTTCGATGGAATTCATGAGTTCTTACAGACCAAATACATTGGGGTAGAGATTTAAAACTTCTTACAACGCTCTAAGTTTTGTAAGCATTTCTCTGTCAGTTGTTTTGATTTTCTTTATCAATCCAACAAATAGATTTTGTCCATTAGCGTAGTAAGCAACAGTGTAAAAGGGATTGGCATTGAATCCATACCCTGATTCTTCTTGAGGGTTAGGCCCTGGAAGCGGAAAGTTACTAATTACATCGACATCGCACTGGGCAAAAAACCTTTGGAGTTTTCTGATGTTGTAAAACCTAAGTCTCGTCAACTTGATATCCCGAAGTTCGGTATAAATCTCATCGGAACCTAATTTTCTTGCAGAATAGTCAACCTTTCTATTTTTAAGAAAGTACGTTGCTTCTCCGTTTGCAATACTCCTTGTAATTATTCCTTTGTCCAGAAGTAAATTGGCTTGACTGACATAAAAATCATTATTTATTTCGAGCAAGTACTTATAAAGCGCCCTTCGCTCCTCTTGGAATCGAAGGCCACCAGAAGTTAAGCATTCTTCAAAGTAACTCACACCCCTATTGTGCACCTATCGAACAATCTGCTGCCATATATTTTCCTGAATCAGCTTCCAATGGGTATTTCTTACCACTCTCCAGCATTGCAAAACCTTTGGCTTCACCCTTATAGGTACTCCAGACACCAAAGAGGCACTCTTTGTAAAGATCTTGGATAACTACCAGGTTGGAGGATTTAATTTCAGGCACACGGCGTATAACTTGAAATCTATGCGCAAGAGTTTCACGGTTGTTATCTATTTTTTGGATGCTTGAAGCAATTTCTGAATATTTTTGAGGAACACTACAAGTCACTGTCATGTTGAGTTTGATTGCGTCGATGTTCTTTTTCTCCTTCAAGCTTGTGGAGTAGTGAGGTCGCTCAACATTGAGAGTGCACTTTGGTTCAGGGCCATGACCAACTTGGAAGAATAGAAACTGGGCTACTAATAAGCCAGCGACGAGAACGCTTGGCACTTTAGGTATGAGCAAATTTGGTTTAGGGATTGTTATTGGCATTCTTTGAAACTAGAGAAACAAGCCGACTTACTTAATCAGGTTATCCCCAGCGGCTACAGCTGCTATCAAGGTAAATCTGGCGGAGGATGAGGGATTTATCCTCTCCATCCTGGGTAATTCCCCGTTTCTTAGGTAAACGGTTCATAAAAGGCAACTTAGCATTCACAATTGATTTTGGCAGCCCCTAAAAGCAAGATTTGAGCATTGACAAGATTTCTAGTGCCTTGCTTAATTCATTCGGTGGAACTCCACGATTTGAAATGAGCAAAAAGCAGACTTACCGTGTTGGATTTATCCAAGATTAGGTCGCCATTTAGGGGCAATTCCCAAGGGTGAAACTCTTTTAATCCGTGATTCAGCACTTTAATAATCCACTTGCTACCAACTTTTTGAGCGTAGATCATCCTCTGAGTGACTCTTATGCTGACTTAGAGCTTGGATCTGTTGCATATCTGTTGGATGCAGAAATGGCCACGCTCTTGTTGATGGCAGTTCCTACAAACCAAGTTCATAGGCGTCGAGATTTAATTTTCTAAACTAAGTAGTTTCTCGAGATTTGCTTTAGTTTCGGGCCAATCCTCAACTATTACAGAATGGTAGGCAGCTGTACGCCATGTTCCATCGCGTTCTTGGCGCTGGTTCCTTAAGAGTCCTTCTAATTTCGCACCAATCTTTTCAATTGCCTTACGCGATCTTAAATTCGCAGCATTAGCTTTGATTGTAATTCGCACGGCGCCGCGATTTTCAAAAGCTTCCGTCAACATTAAATACTTTGCTTCAATATTTCTACCGCCTCCGCGAAAAGTTGGTGCGATGAAAGTACTTCCAATTTCAAAGTGTCGATCAACTTCTCGGATATCTAGAAATGCTGTGGAACCAATTACAGTTTCGCTCTGCTTGTCAATGATTGCAAAATACTCAGAGTCTGGTCGATTAATCTTTCGAAGAAACTCATCGTGAAGATCTTCTGCTGAGGACGGAACTGGTGCGCCACTTCCAACCCAGCGCCAGGTATCAGTGTCATTTCCGATGAGATCCCAGAGCTTTTGCGCATCCGATACATCAAGCGGCCTTAACGCAACACGATTCCCAATCACGGCCTAAGGGTACCTTCTTGAATTTTGTGCGGGCCTAATTTATTTGAAGCCCTTGTGCGCTCATGTGAGGAGCGTCCGTAACGATGTAAAAATCGTCAGGTTCTGCATTCAAACTTTTCGGACTTTTTGAGTCCGGGGAATTCCCTATGTTCTGGCGGAGGATGAGGGATTTGAACCCTCGATAGGTTGCCCTATACACGCTTTCCAAGCGTGCGCACTCGGCCGCTATGCGAATCCTCCCGAGGGGAGCACTCTATCGGTGGCTATAACTATGATTACGCCAGATCCCTCGTACGGCG
>WLIQ01000070.1 GCA_009726135.1 Actinomycetota bacterium
GATGATCGCGCTTGGATACCCAGGTGAAATTTCAAACGATCAGAACACACAGGTTCTATACGGTGTTCTTTCAACACTTCCTTTCCTATACATCCTTTACGTATTGTTCGTAGAGCTTGGTAAGTCACTAGATCGTCAACCAGCAGGAGTTGCAGAGACCGTTGGTCGCTTGCGTCTTCTATTGATCGCGACATGGGGCGTATACCCAATCTCTTACATCCTAGGTATGGGCGGAGATCCAACTTCACAGCAGTTCGTTGGCGTCCAAGTGGGATACACAATTGCTGACGTATTGGCTAAGTGCGTATTCGGTCTTACAATTTTGAAGATCGCACGTATGAAGTCACTTGCTGAAGGCATGAAGGAAGATCACTAATTAAATAGATTGAAGATGAGGTGTCGAGAAATCGGCACCCCATTTCTATTTTGAGGAGGCTATGTAATGAAAAGTAATTTGATTAATAACTACCGGATGGGTGCCTATCTGCTTGTTGCGATTGGCCTCATTAATTTGCGTTATCAAACCGGACAAAGTGGCGTAGTAACTCATAGTTTGACCATTGTTATTCCTGGTGCAGCTTTGCTCGCTATCACATGGGTGCCAGCTATTGCCAAGAAGTTAGAAACAAAAGCAGTTCAAGGAGTAATCATTGCTCTCGGGCTCATCCTCATTGCTTATGCAGTTATTAATTAATACCTTTGAAATTATTTTCTAAAAGATAAATCCGCTTTTTTCATTTCTTCAACCAGGATTCTGATTGCATTTGGCCCAATACCATCGAGCTCTTTGAGCGCGGCCAATGAAGTTTTACGTAAATCACTCACGCTAAACAAGCCATCGTCAATGAGTGCATGCCGTGCAGAAGCGGCTAAACCTATTTCACGCCATTGGCTATCCAGGTTCTCATATTTATCTAACTCTGCAGCAGCATGTGTTTGCGGATTCAACCTGGCTGTTTTATCTGCTCGGCGCTCGGCGGCTGCTTTTTTCGCCGCAGATGCCAACATCTTTGTTCGAGCTGCGGATTGTTTGGCCATAGGAATAGTTTAACTTTTAGTCGTTCTTGAAAACAGATATCAGTGTGCGGGAGAAGGGACTTGAACCCTCACGTCCGAAGACACAGGTTCCTAAGACCTGCGTGTCTGCCATTTCACCACTCCCGCAAACCCAATTGAAAAACCTTGCGGCTTTCATATGGATAGGGGACAAGATTAGAGGTAAGTTAGCGATGTACAAAACCAGCGCAAAAGGGAAGGCTTTTACCCATGTCACTCACACCAACTCCTGCCGATAAGTTTACTTTTGGTCTCTGGACCGTTGGATGGCAGGCACGAGACCCATTTGGTGATCCCACACGCGCTGCACTTGACCCAGTTCGAACAGTTAATGAGTTAGCTGCACGAGGTGCCTATGGTGTGACTTTCCACGACGATGACCTGTTTCCATTTGGAAGCGATGAAAGCGCACGTCGTGGACATATAGATCGCTTTAAAAAAGCATTGGCAGAAACTGGCATGAAAGTGCCGATGGCAACGACAAATCTTTTCTCTCATCCAGTATTTAAAGATGGAGCATTTACTTCAAATGATAAAGATATTCGCCGCTTTGCAATTCGCAAGGTGATGAAGAATATTGAATTAGCCGTCGAGCTAGGGGCAAAAACCTATGTGTGCTGGGGTGGTCGTGAAGGTGCTGAATCAGATGGCGCCAAAGATGCCTACGTTGCACTCGATCGTTTCCGCGAAGCTTTTAATACTTTAGGTGAGTTCGTTACCGATAATGGTTACGACATTAAATTTGCAATCGAACCAAAGCCAAACGAACCACGCGGCGATATCTTCTTGCCAACAATTGGACATGCACTTGCATTTATCTACACACTCGATCGTCCAGAGTTAGTTGGTCTCAACCCAGAAGTTGGACACGAGCAGATGGCCGGACTCAATTTTGTACATGGAATTGCTCAAGCGCTATGGCAGAAGAAGTTGTATCACATCGATCTTAACGGTCAACATGGTCCAAAGTTTGATCAAGATTTGGTCTTTGGCCATGGAGATCTAAAATCAGCATTCTTCTTAGTAGATCTTCTTGAGCGCTATAAGTACGACGGACCTAAGCACTTTGATTACAAACCAGCCCGCACTGAAGATGACAAAGGCGTATGGGAATCTGCAACATCGAATATGCGCACCTATCTTGCACTCAAAGAACGCGCTGCAGCTTTCCGTGCAGATCCACGCGTGATTGAGGCCATGAAAGCTTCAAATATTCCAGGACTCAATGAACCAACACTTGGCCAAGGTGAAACATGGAGAGATCTTGCTAAAGATTCATTCGATGCAGATGCTGCAGGTACACGTGGTTACGGCTATGAACTAGTTGATCAGTTAGCACTAGAACATTTAATGGGAGTGAAGGGCTAAACCCTTTTCTCATGCGCTTTACCAACGGTTTTTGGCTCCTTCGCGAGGGTGTGCGCGCTTACTACGGTAAGAGTGCCCATCGCATCGATCGCACTGATTCTGGGCTCACGATCTTTGCGCCTACCAAAACCATTGTCGATCGTGGAGATACTCTCAATATTTCCTTGATTACAACTCGTCTGCATTCACCGATGAAAAACATCATCGGTATGAAAGTCACTCATCATGAGGGCGGAATTGATCGTGGACCTCACTTTGAATTAGCCAGCGATGCCAGCGCACCGCAGATTTCAAAAGATGGCCGTAGCTATTTAATAACAAGCGATGATTTAGTCGCTTCTATAACTGAAGGTGAAGCATTTCATTTAGATATCAGTGCAGAAGGTAGGCATCTGACTCGAATCGCCGATAAAGGCATTGCATGGATGAACGACAATGGGGATCCATATATCAATATTCAACTTAACCTTGCTGTGGGTGAATTGATCTATGGTCTTGGTGAGCACTTCACACCATTTGTTAAAAATGGCCAAGTTATTGAAATCTGGAATGAGGATGGTGGCACTGCATCAGAGCAAGCTTACAAAAACATTCCATTTTATCTCACTAACCGTGGCTATGGAGTTTTTATCAATCACACTGGCAAAGTCAGCCTTGAAATCGGAACTGAAGTAGTCGATAAAGTACAGATATCAGTACCAGGAGAAGAGCTTGAAATTTTCTTTATCTACGGGAAAAATCCACGCGAAATATTAAAGCGCTACACGGATTTCTTAGGCAAACCTGCCAAGGTTCCCGATTGGTCTTTCGGACTCTGGCTCTCAACCTCATTTACAACAAATTACGATGAAGCCACTGTTAACTCATTCCTTGATGGCATGGCAGAGCGCGAAATTCCGGTAAGCGCATTTCACTTCGACTGTTTCTGGATGAAAGAATTTAGCTGGAGCGATTTTGAATGGGATAGCGCTGTATTTCCTGATCCCGCCGGGCTAATAAAGCGTTTGCATGACAAGGGTTATCGAGTATGTGTCTGGACTAATCCCTACATCGCTCAGATGTCATCACTTTTTCCTGAGGCAAAAGAGAAGGGCTACCTGATTAAACGCCCCGATGGCAGCGTTTGGCAGTGGGATTTGTGGCAACCAGGAATGGCGATCGTTGATTTCACCAATCCTGATGCCTGCGCATGGTTTCAATCTAAGTTGCAGAAACTTATTGATATAGGTGTTGACTCATTTAAGACAGATTTCGGCGAAAGAATTCCAACAGATGTTATTTATAGTGACGGTAGTGATCCAGTCCGCATGCACAATTATTATCCGTACCTCTATAACAAAACTGTCTTTGAGCTTCTTGAGAGAAAACCAAACAATGAGGCAGTCGTCTTTGCGCGATCAGCTACAGCGGGATGCCAGAAGTTTCCTATCCACTGGGGTGGAGATAACGAATCCACTTTTGAGTCAATGGCAGGGACGCTTCGCGGTGGATTGAGCATGGCTCTCTCCGGCTTTGGATATTGGAGCCATGACATCGGTGGATTTGAAGGTACTCCTAATCCAGATGTATTTAAGAGATGGGTTGCTTTCGGTCTGCTTTCATCTCACTCACGTTTACATGGCAGTGCTTCCTATCGTGTTCCATGGCTTATCGATGATGAGGCGAGCGCAGTAACCAAGTTCTTTACAGATCTCAAGAGTTCGCTGATGCCTTATATCTTAAAGATGTCAGAAATCACTCATCGTGAGGGCATTCCAATGATGCGCCCGATGATGATGGAATTTCCAGAAGATCCTGCATGCCTCTACCTTGATCGCCAATATATGTTAGGAGAATCAATCCTTGTTGCACCTATTTTTAACGCAGATGGAATTGCAGAATTTTACCTGCCTGAAGGCAAGTGGATTTCATTAATTACTGGCGAAAACGTTACAGGTGGAAGTTGGCGCAGCGAAAGCCATGGTTACACATCACTCCCACTCTATATTCGTGAGAGCACCTTGACGCAAAACGGGGCAGTGCTAAACCCCATCATGAAGTAATCTCATAACGGGGTTTAACTTCGACTTAACTTTGTTGGACTAACGCGAGGCAGAACTTCTCTTGCGAGATACAGCGTCAACAGTTGCTGCCAGAATCAAAACTCCACCAGTAACAAGGAAGTTAATTCCCGCCGGTAGTCCTAAGAGGCCCAGGCCGTTATCAATAATTGCAATTACCAAGGCACCCACTGCTGCGTGAATGAGGCGACCACGTCCACCAAAGAGGCTCACTCCACCAACAACTGCTGCAGCTACACCGGAGAGAACGATCGCCTTACCAGCAGTTGCTTCAACTGCACCTACGCGACTTGCATTGAAAATTCCAGAAACCACCGCAAGGGTTGAACATAAAACGAAGGCCGTAATGCGAATCTGGACAACCTTGATTCCAGCACGACGAGCTGCCTCTGGGTTTCCGCCAACAGCATATAAGTGGCGTCCGAAGCGCGTGCGATCAAGGAGGAGTGTTCCAAAGAACAAAACCGTAACCGCAATGGGAACAACGATAGGTACTCCGCTGATCTCCTTCAGTGAAGTACTTCTATTTGTATTTAATAAGGAAACGAGCGCCCCACCCAGACCTGCCACAATTGCTAATTTGGTGTACAACAATGAGATAGGACGGTTTGCTAATCCATTTCGAGAACGTACTTGTCGATCATAGAAACTTAAAAGAAGCATCAGAACAAGAGCAATAGCCAGAAATGCCCAACCCATCCATCCAGGAAGGTTGTCATTCATTACTGCCCGAATCTCGGGAACTTCAATGCGATAGATACCACCATCACCGAGAAGAGCTAGTTGTAATCCTTGAAAGCCCAAGAAGAGGCCAAGTGTGACAACGAAAGAAGGCACTCCAACTCGTGCAACGAAGAAACCAATAAAGGCACCAATAGCGGTTCCACAAAGCAAGCCGGCAAGGATAGAGATTCGCCAATCGATTCCCCACCGATTCGTCATAATAATAAAGAGGGCCATCGCAACACCGGAAGTTAC
>WLIQ01000071.1 GCA_009726135.1 Actinomycetota bacterium
AGGAAAAAAAGCCTGTTAAAAAGGCGGCAGCAAAGAAAGCTGCAGCAAAACCCAAGAGTGAAGTAAGCGCCGAACAAGCAGCAGAACTTGCCGCAGAACTTGGTGTTGATATCAACGCACTTAAAGCACAACAAGAGCGAGTCGAAGCTGCAAAGGCAGAAGCTGCAAAAACGCATGCTGCAGAAATAGTTGCAGAAGAAAAGGCAGAGCTTCCAAAACCTGCAGCACGTCCCGGTAATAATCCATTTTCAACAGGCAGTGCAGTTCCGCGCCCACCACGTCCAGGAAATAATCCATTTTCAACAGGCAGTGCAGTTCCGCGTCCACCACAACGTCCAACTGGTGCACCGCAACGTCCTGGAATGTCAGGACCGCGTCCAGGTTCAGTTCGACCAGGATTTGCTGCACGTCCACCAGGATCACGTCCACCAGCAGGTGCGGGATTTCCTCCACGCACTGGCGCACCATCAACTGGCGCACCAGCATCTCCATATAAATCTAATGCCGCGGGCGCCGCACCAGCAGGTGGTCCGCAACGTCCAGGTGGTGGTCGTCCACCACAACGCGGTGGCGCAGGTGGAGCATTTGGAAAAAATGCAAGTAAGAAATCAGGACGTAAAGCTAAATCAAGAAAAGCATTGCGCGATGAGTTCGACAATATGCAAGCACCACAACTTGGTGGAGCAGTTGTTCCGCACGGTGATGGTAAAACTCCTATTCGTATGCGCCGTGGTGCATCCCTTGCAGATTTCGCTGACAAGATCAATGCCGATCCAGCAGCGCTAGTTGCAGCTCTCTTTCACTTAGGTGAAATGGTTACAGCAACACAATCTGTTGATGCAGATACCTTTGAAATTCTCGGTGTTCAACTTGGCTATAGCATTGAAATCGTTAGCCCAGAAGATGAAGATCGTGAACTTCTACAAGGCTTCGATATTGATTTAGCTGATGAACTCAGCGACATTGATCCAGATTCTTTGGTTGCCCGCCCACCAGTTGTAACTGTTATGGGTCACGTCGACCACGGTAAGACATCACTTTTGGATGCTATTCGCAAGAGTGAAGTGATGAAATCAGAAGCCGGTGGAATCACACAGCACATTGGTGCTTATCAAATTCACCATGATCATCATGGCGTTAATCGTGCAATTACATTTATCGATACACCGGGCCACGAAGCATTTACAGCTATGCGTGCTCGCGGTGCCAAGGTAACTGATATTGCAGTCCTTGTGGTTGCCGCTGATGATGGAATCATGCCTCAGACAATTGAAGCGCTCAATCATGCTCAAGCTGCCGATGTTCCTATCGTCGTGGCCGTTAACAAGATGGATAAAGAGGGTGCAAACCCAGACAAGGTCCGTCAGCAGTTAACTGAGTACAACTTGATCGCTGAAGAGTACGGTGGAGAAACAATCTTCGTAAACGTTTCGGCTAAATCAGGTCAAGGCGTTCAAGATTTGATTGATTCAATTCTTCTTACTGCAGATGCAGCTATCGATCTTCGCGCCGTTGCCGATGATTCTGCTCGCGGTGTTGCAATTGAAGCTCACCTGGATCGTGGTCGTGGACCAGTAACAACAGTTCTTGTACAACGCGGAACGTTGAAAATTGGTGATCCAATTGTTGCCGGTGGTGCATTTGGTCGAGTTCGCGCGATGTTGGATGAAAATGGAGATGCAGTTGAAACTGCAGGTCCATCACGTCCAGTTCAAGTCCTTGGTTTCACATCAGTTCCAAGTGCTGGAGATACATTCTTAGTTGCCGATGAAGATCGTACGGCTCGCCAAATTGCTGAAAAGCGCCAGGCTGCTGAACGAAATGCTCAACTTGCTAAGGCTCGCAAGAAGGTCTCACTTGAAGACTTTATGGAACAGTCCAAGATTTCAACTCTTAACTTAATTCTTAAGGGTGACGTAAGTGGATCTGTTGAAGCGCTAGAAGAAGCTCTTATGCAGCTAGATGTTGGCGCTGAAGTTGACCTTCGTGTAATCCACCGCGGTGTTGGTGCAATTACAAAGAGCGATATTACTTTGGCATCTGCATCAACTGCAGTAGTTATCGGCTTTAACGTTAAGCCTGAACCACAAACTGCAGTCTTTGCTGACCAAGAAGGTGTTGAAGTTCGCTTCTACTCAGTTATCTATCAGGCAATTGATGAGATTGAACTTTCATTGAAGGGTCTGCTCAAGCCAATCTACGAAGAAGTTATCACTGGTAACGCTGAAGTTCGTGAGATCTTCAAATCTTCAAAGGCCGGAAATATTGCAGGTTCTGTTGTTAAGGACGGTGTCATCCGTCGTAACGCTAAGGCCCGTATTTTGCGAGGAGAAACACTTATCCTTGATGACCTCACAATCGATTCACTCAAGCGATTTAAAGATGATGCAACTGAAGTCAAGGAAGGCTTCGAGTGCGGTATCGGTCTTGGCAATATGAAGGATCTTCAAATTGGCGACACTATTCAGGTATTTGAGATGCGCGAGAAAAAGCGGGTATAGAAATGGCTCAATCACATCGCAGCCAAAAGGTTGCAGATCGCATTAAAGTAATAGTGGCGCAGCTACTTGAGACAAAGATCAAAGATCCGCGTCTTGGCTTTGTCACTGTTACTGATGCACGTGTAACTGGAGATCTACAACAAGCATCTGTGTTTTATACCGTGCTTGGCGATATCGACCAGCGCGCATCAACTACTGCTGCACTAGAGAGTGCCAAAGGTGCTATTCGTTCGGCACTTGGTCGCGAATTAGGTCTGCGCATTACTCCATCACTTGAGTTCTTTGAAGATGGTTTACCGGAAAGTGCTAAGGCGCTTGAATCACTACTATCAAAAGTACATGAGTTAGATGCAGAAGTAGCCGCACTTCGCGCTAATGCCACATTTGCAGGGGGAGAAGATCCATATAAAGCTCCTCGTGTTATTGACGGAGACTAATCATCGAGCACGGATTTCTGGTTGTAGATAAAGAACCAGGCATGACGAGCCATGATGTTGTGGCAATTGCTAGACGTGCACTAGGTACACGCAAAGTAGGTCATGCAGGAACTCTTGATCCTATGGCAACAGGAATTTTAGTTCTAGGTTTTAACAACGGGACTCGCTTGCTCCAATACATCACTAATGGTGACAAAACGTATGAAGCCACCATGGTTTTAGGTGCAGCCACAGTTACCGATGATGCAGAAGGTGAAGTTATTTCACGCGCTGATGTTTCAGCGATTGCTGATGCTGACATAGAAGGCGAATTAGCGAAGATGCGCGGAACTATTATGCAACGCCCAAGTTCGGTATCTGCAGTCAAGGTAGATGGGGAGCGAGCTTATGATCGCGTCAGATCTGGAGAAAAAGTAGAACTTGCATCCCGTGAAATAACAATTTCACATTTAGATGTGAAACAGATACGCCGTATTGAAAATGCAATTGAAGTCGATATCCAAGTCACATGTTCTTCCGGCACCTTTATCCGCGCAATCGCCCGAGATTGTGGCGATGGACTTGAAGTGGGCGGGCACTTAAATGCCCTTCGTCGCACACGTGTTTCCGGCTTTGATTTGAAAAGCTCAATCTCTCTTGCAACTTTAAAAGAAGGTGGATTTACAACGTTGGCACTTGTCGATGTAGCTAAGAGCGTTTTTAGTTCACGTGAACTTGCACTCGATGAAGTAAATGAACTTTCATTTGGCCGTCCGCTAAGTGCCAATCCAGATGAAGCCATTTATGCAGCCACTTCTGGAGAAAACCTGATTGCTTTGCTGTGTAATAAGGATGGCTTAGCTAAACCAATCGCCGTATTCGCGGCGGCGAACTAGTTCTGCGACAATAGTTATATGAGCGTCGTTGTCATTGGAGTTTTTGATGGTGTCCATAAGGGCCATCAAGAAGTCCTCAACCAAGCCAAAAAGATTGCCGGCGATGAGAAGATAATCGCGCTCACTTTTGATCCTCACCCAACGAGTGTTTTTGCACCTGATCGTGCTCCAACGTTATTAACAATTCTGACTGATCGAATTGAACTTCTCAAGATCCACAATGCAGACCAAGTCGCAGTTATGAAATTTACGCCAGAATTTGCGGCTATGACACCTGACGACTTTGTTAAACGTGTTCTAGTTGATCAGCTTGGTGCTACAAAAGTAGTCGTCGGCAAAAACTTTACATATGGTTTTAAGGCTGCCGGAAATGTTGATTCACTTAAAGCCCACACTGAGTTTGAAACTATCATTATGGATCTAGGGCCATTAGAAGGTGCTGTTGTTTCCTCTACTCGTATCCGTAAATTAATTGTTGAAGGCGATGTTGAGCAAGCGCGTACTTTATTAACTCGCCCACATCGCCTGGATGGAATTGTTGTTCACGGAGAAAAACGGGGACGCGAAATCGGTTACCCAACAGCTAATCTTGGTGACATTGAAAACCAGACAATTCCTGCAGATGGCGTGTACGCGGGTTGGTTAACTGTTGGAATTGATCGTTGGCCGGCAGCAATTTCTATAGGTACAAATCCAACTTTTGATGGAGTGCGCGGACGCCAAGTTGAGGCTTATGCATTAGATCAAGTTGGACTTGATCTCTATACAAAGCGAGCAACAATCGAATTTGGTTGGAGGCTTCGAGATACTTTGAAATTTGATGGGCTCGACCCTTTATTGGAACAGATGGCTAAAGACTGTGCCAAAGCCCGTGAACTAACCGAGCTATAGGCTCACGATTTCTTAGTTTTTGGCTCCGCTGGTAACCTATGCATCCAACGAGAAAGCGATTTTCCGTGAGGCAAACCGGAAAACCCCGTGATCATCAGAAAATAGGAGCACTACGAAATGGCACTAACACCAGAAGTAAC
>WLIQ01000072.1 GCA_009726135.1 Actinomycetota bacterium
CCCAACTGCCTTATGCGAAGTCAGTCATCTAACTGATCGGGTCCGTCGGATTTTCTCCGGCGGGCTTTTCGCATTTCCCATACACGAAGTATGAGATTGGCTATTGCAACGACGAACGTTGCAACATCATTTAGTGTCATTCATTTGCACTTCCTTTCTCTATTCCCAACCTATGCTGGGAAATCATTAAAAGACGCTGGCGGCGAATTTAGTGATTAGAGATAAGGAATTCAGGCGAGGGAAAGGTAAGTCTTTAATCCTTTGCAAGCTGGTATGAAGGCACTTGCTGTGGATATGCGACATTTACATGGCCCCTGTAATATTTGCCAATGCTTGGTGGAATAAATAACGCCCTCTTCTTGCAGGGCTTTCGTGGCTTCTTTGCTCTGGCTATTTTCGTGCTAGTTCTCAAGTGGGCGTTTCCAACTAAGAAAGATCCTGTGGCAAAGGCGCAGCGAAAGCGCAACAAAGAATCGTTACGACAACTGCGCCGTAAGTAGGCAGAATTCACCCTATGTCACTTGCAATTATTACCGGAGGATCACGCGGACTTGGCTTTGAATGCGCCAAAGCTTTGCGCGCTATTGGTCATGATGTTGTCTTGGTTGCTAAAGATAAGGATCGATTAGCAGAAGTTGCCGCGAAGTTAGATTGTTCTTATCGCACCGTTGATTTAGAAGACTTGGACGCTGCAAAGACTGCTTTTGAAGAAATTGTTGCCAGCTTTGGCACACCAGAGATTTTGATTCTGGCACATGGTGTGATGAGTGCAAAGATGTCTAAGACGCTAAAGACTGATAACGCTGAATGGCGCAGAGTGATGGCAATTAATTTAGATTCTGTTTTTTGCGCGCTTAATATTCTGGCAGCACCCATGGCCGAAGCTAGAAATGGTCGAGTAATTGTTTTCTCTGCATGTTTAGGGCGAATGTCAGGGCCAGGAAACACTGGGGGACTTGCGCCATATCGAATTAGCAAAGCAGGCGTTAACGCACTAGTTAGAAACTTGGCACACGAGACTGGACTTGGTGCACGCGGGTTATTAGTTGATGCAGTGTGTCCAAATCATTCACGAACAGATATGGGTGGCCCAGATGCACCGTTATCTGCCGAAGAAGGTGCACGCACAGCGATGTGGCTTGCAACACGTGCATTTGATGTCAACGGTGCAACTGATCAAGAAAAACTAACGGGAGTTTTGTGGGAAGAGATGAAACCTGTTGCCTGGTAATTGCAATGTTGGGATTGATGTAACCAAAGTTGGTGAGTAATCTTTGGTTATGAGCACACTCGGTCGTTCAAAATCAGCGCTGTTAGTTATCGATGTTCAAAATCAAGTAGTTGATGGAGCATTTAATAAAGAAGCGGTAGTGGCCAATATCAACAGTGCAGTGAGCAATGCCCGTAATGCAGGGGTGCCGGTGATTTGGATCCAGCACTCTGATGATTGGATGGCTATTGGGTCTGGTGATTGGCAGATAGTTTCTGAACTAGAGCCGCTTGAAGCAGAGATTAAAGTGGAGAAGCTGTATCGAAACTCATTTGAGGCCACAACACTCGAAGATGTCTTAGCTAAGTTAAATGTGGGGCATCTTTATTTAACTGGCGCGCAGACTAATAACTGCGTGCGACATACCGGCCACGGGGCCCTAGATCGCGGATATGACGTGACGTTAATTGAAGATGCGCACACAACAACTGATTACACCTTTGAAGGCCAAAGTGTCAGTGCTGAAGTACTGATAGATGATTTGAATGCATCGTTTACCGAATATGAACTGCCAGGGCGCAAAGCCAACGTTGTCACAGTTGCCGGGGCATTGTCGGTATTGAGGAAAATCAATAACCTACAGACATGAGCGAAGAAGTAATTGGCTTGGATGAGGCGTATTCAGTAAAGACTCCTGAAGATAACAAGCGCCTGTATGCAAAGTGGGCCGCTACTTATGACTCATCTTTTGTTGATGCCAAGCAGTATCGATACCCCAAGGCAATCAGTGAATGCTTTGATCAGGTTGTAACTGATGATGTTGTTCGGGTTTTAGATATCGGAACGGGCACAGGACTTACAGGCATGTATTTATCAAGACTTCGCACAGGTGTGGTTTTAGATGGCATGGATATTTCGCCAGAGATGTTAGGACAAGCAAAGTTAAAGCAACGCACAGATGGCAGCGCGGTTTATAGGGCTTTGTATGAGCGCGATCTAACGCGCGATGTACCAAATGAAAACGCACCGTATGAAGCGTTGATTAGTTCCGGAACTTTTACTCACGGACATTTAGGCCCCGAATGTTTGCGAAATCTTTTGCCGTTGCTTGCTAACAACGGTTGGTTAGTTGTGGGTGTTAATAACGAACATTTTGAAAGCAAGGGCTTTGCGGGGGAGCTGGAATCACTTTTGGCATTAGGTGCAATTACCGAGCCGCAGATACTGCGAATTGATGTGTATGAACCAGGGTCAGTCCACCATGGTGATCAAGCCAGGGTTATTGTTGCTCGCGCAATAAATTAACGAACAGAGCGAAGAACGGCAGTAACGATTCCTAAGATTTCGCAGTTATCGCCGTTGATTGGCTCGAATGCATCATTTGCTGGAAGCAACCAAATGTGGCCATCTTTTTTAGAGAAGGTTTTAACAGTGGCTTCGCCATCAATCATTGCAGCAACGATTTCGCCTTTGTTGCAATCTTTTTGTGAACGGATAACTACATAGTCACCATCGCAGATAGCTGCATCAATCATTGATTCACCAACGACTTTGAGCATAAATAAATCGCCTTTGCCAACAATGGATTCTGGTAGCGGGAAAGTTTCTTCTACTTCTTGTTCGGCAGTAATTGGTCCACCTGCTGCGATGCGACCAACCAGCGGAATCATTGTTGTTTTACCAACAGGTGCGCCGTTAACTTCAGGAGTTAATTCAAGTGCGCGGCCTTTGCTCTCATCACGGCGGATGAAACCCTTGTGTTCCAAGATCTCGAGCTGGTATTTGACGGAGGCTGTGGAGGTCAGGCCAACGGCCGCGCCGATCTCGCGCATGGTGGGGGCATAGCCCTGCTCGGCCATGGCGGTTTCGATGACATTGAGAATTTCGGCTTGGCGCCCGGTGAGGCCCTGCGGGGTTTGTGTGCTCATGGATACAGGGTGACACATCTGGGGCAAAAATTCAAACATATGTTCGAATTTCACTTGCCATTTGTCAGTGGGGTGGTGTTTAATTATCTTATTCGAACAGTTGTTCGAATACCTTTCCCCAAGGAGAACGACAATGAGTACAGCGACATTAGCTAGCAATAACAGTGTATTACAAGGCTTTTCTAGCCCTTTTACATCTACGACCAATCCGTCCGGCGCATCATTGACTCGCCGTGGTCGACTAGCCCGCACTCTCGTTGTCGCATCTTTGACCGTGGTCCTAGTGGCAGGCTTTGCCGCCACATCAGGGGCTGGGGATCAAGTTGTTGCCCCAACCTCCTATGTAACTGTGGTGGTTCCAGGGGGAGCAACGTTGTGGTCAGTGGCTTCGGCTTACTCAACCGGTGATGTTCAGGCCATGGTGGAAGCGATCCGCGAGGCAAATAACCTCAAAGGCTATGACGTGATGGCTGGACAAAAGCTGCGCGTTCCCACCGCTTAAAAAGCTAGCAACGCCGCGACACGCCCTAGATGTACGTTTTGGGCTACTCATGCGGCAAACCCTCGAGAAATGCTTTATAGTTCCCACTATATGTAGGGGTCGAAGGCAGTAAAACTTCCATAAGTAGTGTTTTTACGGTAGTTTTCCTCCTCCGCTAATACATCTAAAAGTTGGAATATCTAGGATTTCGAAGGGAGACACGCCGAGATGATTTGCCCATTCTGCAGATTCGAAGATTCACGCGTTGTTGACTCTCGTCCTATCGAAGATGGCACCCAGATCCGCCGTCGCCGCGAATGCCCACAGTGCAGTCAGCGTTTTTCAACTCAAGAAGTGGCATTGCTCAACATCATTAAACGAAGTGGAGCAACAGAACCATTTAGCCGCGAGAAAGTCCTCGTAGGTGTTCGCAAAGCCTGCCAGGGACGGCCAGTAGATGAAGATGATCTAGTTTTGCTAGCCCAGCGCGTGGAGGAAACCCTACGTTCTACTGGTCAAGCAGAGATTGAAGCTCAAGAAGTTGGAATGGCAATTCTTGCGCCACTCCGTGAACTCGATGAGGTCGCTTACTTACGTTATGCCTCTGTGTACCGTAACTTTGCCTCCCTTGAAGATTTCGAAGGCGAGATCGCGTTACTGCGAGCTCTACCTTCTAGCCATTCTCCGGCGACAACGAAAGATCAAAGTACAAGTAATTCCCCAATTACTGAAAAAAATAGCACTGCAATGCAACAAAGTTTTATAGCACAGGGAAACAAAACTTTAACGAATCAGAACAACTAAAAGAAGACGGGGAACCACACATGTCAGAGACGGTCATTAACCGACCAGCGAAAATCAAGGCCCACAACACCATTAAAGGTAAGGGTCTGACTATCGAACGTATCTACACCAACGAAGGCGTACACCCGTACGATGAAGTTAAATGGGAGCGTCGTGATGTAGTACAGCAAAACTGGAAAACCGGTGAGACTGTTTTTGAACAACGTGGTGTTGAGTATCCAGACACTTGGTCAGTAAACGCATCAACTATCGTTACAACAAAGTACTTCCGCGGCGCACTTGGTGCAGAAAATCGCGAATGGTCTTTGAAACAAGTTATCGATCGCGTTGTGTTGACATACACAAAGGCCGGTAAAGAGCACGGTTACTTTGCAACTGATAAAGATGCAGAAATTTTTGA
>WLIQ01000073.1 GCA_009726135.1 Actinomycetota bacterium
TAAAGGTGAAGAAAATGCTTTCTATGATCCAACAGCTGAGTTAAATCTTTCAGCAATTGGCCGTTCATTCATCGCTGGCCTTTTAAGACATGCACCAGAAATAACTGCAATTACCAATCAGTGGGTTAATTCATATAAGCGTTTACATGGTGGGGGAGAAGCGCCAGCATTTGTAAACTGGGGTCCAAGTGATCGCGGCGCCTTAGTGCGCGTACCTATGTACAAGCCAAAGAAGGAAAACTCAACGCGCATCGAATTTAGATCACCAGACACAGCTTGCAATCCATATTTGGCCTATGCCGTTATGTTGGCGGCCGGCTTAAAAGGTGTAGAACAGGGCTACGTTTTAACAGATTCAAAGGACCCAGTCTCATTACCTTCAAACCTGAACGAAGCAATCATTGAAATGGAAAAGAGTGATTTGGTTCGTGAAACTCTAGGTGAACATGTATTTGAATATGTATTGCGAAACAAGCGTGCCGAATGGCAGGACTATCGCCGCCAAGTCAGCGCCTTTGAACTCGATCGTTATTTGCCAGTTCTTTAACTCACGCGTTACCGTTAGAGCGTGAACTTTCCCAAGCAAGTACCTTCTTCGATGCCAGTGCATCGCTATGAGCCTTTTCACCCAATAGATCTTGCCGATCGCACGTGGCCGAATAAGAAAATTACCAAAGCACCGAAGTGGTGTTCTGTTGATCTTCGAGATGGAAACCAAGCCCTTATTGATCCTATGGATACGCCACGCAAATTAGCGATGTTCAAACTTTTAGTTGCTATGGGTTACAAGGAAATTGAAGTTGGATTTCCAAGTGCAAGTCAGACTGATTTTGATTTCGTGCGCAAAATTATTGAAGAGAAATTGATTCCAGATGATGTTGTTATCCAGGTTTTAACTCAAGCGCGTGAGGCTTTAATTGTTCGCACTTTTGAAGCAATCAAAGGTTCAAAGCAGGCGATCGTTCACCTTTATAACTCAACTTCGACGTTGCAGCGCCGGGTTGTATTTGGTCTAGACAAAGAAGGCATCAAAAAGATTGCTACCGATGCTGCCAAGATCTGTTTGGATCTAGTTGCAACAGTTCCTGAAACTAAGATTTCATTCGAGTATTCACCTGAGTCATACACAGGCACAGAACTTGAGTTTGCCGTTGAAGTTTGCAACGCAGTCAATGATGTGTGGAAGCCAACTCCGCAGTGGAAAACAATCGTGAACTTGCCAGCAACTGTTGAAATGGCAACACCTAATGTTTATGCCGATTCAATCGAGTGGATGTGTCGTAACTTAAATAATCGTGACAGCGTTATTGTCTCCCTTCACCCACACAATGATCGTGGCACAGGAGTTGCAGCCGCAGAACTTGGTTACTTAGCTGGTGCAGATCGCATCGAAGGAACATTGTTTGGTAACGGAGAGCGCACAGGAAATGTTTGTCTTGTGACCCTTGGAATAAACTTAGTGACACATGGCATTGATCCACATATTGATTTTTCTAACATTGATGAAGTGCGTCGAACAGTGGAATATGCCAACCAATTACGCGTCCCTGAGCGCCATCCATACGGCGGGGACCTAGTCTTTACTGCTTTTTCTGGTTCACACCAAGATGCAATTAAGAAAGGTTTTGATCATTTAGCGCGCGATGCAAAAGCTGCAGGTAAAGAAGTTCGTGATCACACATGGGCTATCCCTTACTTGCCAATTGATCCTTTAGATATCGGTCGCAGTTACGAAGCCGTAATTCGCGTGAATTCACAGTCAGGTAAGGGTGGAGTTGCTTACCTGATGAAGAATGAACATCACCTTGATTTGCCACGACGCTTGCAGATTGAATTTTCTAAAAATGTTCAGGCTAAAACTGATGCCGAAGGCGGAGAGATCAGCCCAGAAGATTTATGGAACATTTTTGAAGATGAATATCTTCCAACTGATAGTGCTCCATGGGGACGCTTTCGCCTTAAGGGTTTAAGTCAGACATCAGTTCTTGGTGAAGATGTTCACTTAAATGTTTCGCTGACAGATCGTGGCCAGGAGCATGAACTCAAAGGTCAAGGAAACGGTCCGATTGCAGCGTTCTGTAATATTTTGCAGAATTACGGCGTCGATGTTCGCGTTCTAGATTATTACGAGCATGCCTTATCTGCAGGTGGCGATGCTTCGGCCGCGGCGTATCTGGAATGTTCTATTGATGGCGAAACCTTCTGGGGTGTTGGAATTGATCCAAACACGACAACAGCATCGCTAAAAGCTGTCGTGTCTGCCATAAATCGCGCAATTCGCTAACTAACGCACTACCTTTGCCCGTATGAGTTTGTATCGGGATGAGGCAATTGTTTTGCGCACCCAAAAACTCGGTGAAGCTGACCGCATCATCACTATGCTAACTAAAGATCATGGGCGAATCCGCGGTGTTGCAAAAGGTGTCAGACGCACGATGTCGAAATTTGGTGCACGCCTTGAACCAGGAAGTCACGTCGATATTCAACTTCATGTTGGTAAAACTTTTGACACCATTACTCAAGTTGAAGCGCTCATGAATTATGGAGAAGCGCTCACTCAGGATTATCAGCGCTGGACAGTGGCTTCAGCCATTCTTGAAGCGGCAGAGCGTTTCTCACCCAATGAACATGAGCCAGCGTTACAAGAGTTTCAATTAGTTGTTGGTGGAATGAAAGCGTTAGCTGAAAATAGATACGAACCTTTGCTCATTCTTGATGCATTCTTGCTGCGCTCACTTGCTGTTGCAGGTTATGCACCATCAATGACTATTTGTTCACGCTGTGAAAAGCCTGGACCACACAGATACTTCTCACTCGTTGGTGGTGGATCTGTGTGTAATGACTGTCGACCTTCGGCGTGTGCAACCCCTGCCCTTGAAACTTTGCAGTTGATGGGCGCACTCATTAGTAGCGACTGGGAAAGTGCGTCTGCAAGTGAAGGAAAATTCCGTCGTGAAGCTAGTGGATTAATCGCGGCGTATTTACAATGGCACCTTGAACGTGGTTTAAGGAGTTTGCCAATGGTGGAGCGAGTATGACAATTCATATTCCCAATCATGTGGCTGTTGTTATGGATGGCAATGGACGCTGGGCTAAGCAACGAGGATTGCCACGTACAGCAGGACACGAAGCTGGTGAGGCCGCACTTTTTGATGTTGTTGAGGGTGCGATGGAATTTGGTGTTAAAGAGTTAAGTGCCTATGCATTCTCAACCGAAAATTGGCGTAGGTCTCCTGAAGAAGTTCGTTTCTTAATGGGATTTAACCGTGACGTTATTAGACGACGTCGTGATCAAATGAATGAGATGGGGGTTCGAATCCGTTGGGTCGGTCGACCAAAACGTCTATGGAGCAGCGTCATCAATGAATTAGAAGAAGCCGAAGAGTTAACGGCTAAGAATAAGAAACTAACTTTGAATATGTGCGTTAACTATGGAGGTCGGGCTGAGATTGTGGATGCGGCCGCAGAGTTAGCGCGCGATGTTAAGAGAGGCAAAGTAAAAGCTGACTTGATCACCGATAAAGTTTTTGCTAAGTATTTAGATTCACCCAAAATGAGTGACGTGGACCTATTTTTGCGCTCATCAGGTGAGCAACGCACTAGCAATTTTCTGCCGTGGCAAAGTGTTTATGCCGAACTAGTTTTTATGGATGTGTTGTGGCCAGATGTAACACGCAAAACTTTGTGGAAAGCTATTGAAGAGTATTCACAAAGAGATCGTAGATTCGGGAAAGCTTAAGAAGCAGCTACTACTGCCCACATTACAAGTACACCTACCGCAGTTAGAACTAGTGTCCAACGAGATTCATGTCGCGAATGTGCTTCTGGCAAAATATGTGAAGTAGCAATATAAATAACGAAACCTGAAAAGAGTGCTAGATATAGCGCTAAGTATTTATCGTTGAGCGCTAGGTAAGTTCCAAGTGTTGCGCCACCGATTCGAGCAACTGCATCAACGCCTAATAAGTACTTACTCGATTTAGTCCAATGCCCACTTTTAACTAACATTGAAACAGTATTGAGACCATCACTAAAAGCGTGAACGACTACTGCTAGAAATACTGCAATGCCTAACGATGTACTAACTTGAAAAGCAACTCCTAAGCCAACGCCATCAAGGAATACATGTCCTCCCATCGCAAACGCCCCGAGGGTGCCTGAAATTGAGTGATGCTCGTGGTCATGTCCATAATCTGATTCAACTGGTTCGTGAGATCCAAATGAGCGTTCAAGGATATGCAAAAGCAGAAATCCGCCAAGGATTGCAACGGATACAACCGGCACTCCAGCTATAAGATCAGTATTCATTGCGAAAACTTCGGGCAATAAATCAAAACCAACTAATCCCAAAAGTAGACCAGCCGATAGTCCTAGTACTAAATGGAATCGATCTCGCGACTTAAACGCCAGAACTCCACCTGCCGTGGTGGCAAGCACGGTGAAGATGGCAAAAATAATCGCTAAGTTCATAGTTTTAGGGTATCGCGATTAGGCTAGGGCTCATGATCGCAATCGCCCGCTTTAACGTCGCCTTGGGTGATGCTACGCAATTTGAAAACGATGTAACTACCGCCCTTGCCGCATTTTCTGCATGCGCCGGCTTTGTAAAGGGTGATTACGGCCAAAATCTCGATGATTCAACGCTCTGGTCGCTGGTGACGCATTGGGAAAATGTGGGTTCCTATCGCAGAGCTTTGAGTAATAACGAGGTCAAAATGCATGCGATTCCAACGTTGGCTCGCTCCATTGATGAGCCCGGTGCATATGAAAAGCCGTACTCAGAGTAAAATTTAGCCACGGAAGTAACACCA
>WLIQ01000074.1 GCA_009726135.1 Actinomycetota bacterium
AGCCCTAGCCCAGATCGAACGTCAATTTGGAAAAGGCTCAGTAATGAAGATGTCCGATCGTCAAAACCAGATTGTTGAAGTAATTCCAACTGGTTCAATCGCACTTGATATCGCACTTGGTATCGGCGGTTTACCTCGCGGTCGTATCGTAGAAATCTACGGACCAGAGTCTTCAGGTAAGACAACTCTTACATTACATGCAATTGCAAATGCACAAGCTGCCGGTGGTATCTGCGCATTTATCGATGCAGAGCATGCTTTCGATGCAGAGTATGCAAAGAAGCTTGGCGTTGATATTGATGCGTTGTTAGTGTCACAGCCAGACACTGGTGAACAAGCGCTAGAAATTATGGACATGCTTATTCGTTCTGGCGCACTTGATCTTGTTGTCGTTGACTCAGTTGCAGCCCTTGTTCCACGTGCTGAAATTGAAGGCGAAATGGGAGATTCTCATATGGGTCTACAGGCCCGTCTTATGTCACAAGCGTTACGTAAAATTACCGGAGCACTTCACCAATCAAAGACAACTGCAATCTTTATTAACCAGTTGCGTGAAAAGATTGGGGTATTCTTCGGTTCACCTGAAACAACAACTGGTGGTAAAGCACTTAAGTTTTATGCATCAGTTCGCTTAGATATCCGTCGCATTGAAACCCTTAAAGATGGACAGGACGCAGTCGGTAACCGTACTCGAGTCAAGGTTGTTAAGAACAAGATGGCTCCACCATTTAAGCAGGCCGAGTTCGACATTATTTACGGCACAGGTATTTCACGTGAAGGTTCACTCATCGATCTCGGTGTTGATGTTGGAATCGTAAAGAAATCTGGAGCTTGGTATACATACGAAGCTGATCAGCTGGGTCAGGGCAAGGAAAATGCACGAACATTCCTTATCGATAATCCAGATCTAGCAAATGAGATCGAAGCCAAGATTCGCGCTCACTTTGTGCCTATCGAGGTTGATGCAGATCTGATTGCAGCTATCGATGAAGCCACCGCCGAGGTTGATTTCTAATTAGCCTTCAATTTTCAAAGGTTGACCAAGAGGCTGACCCTTACTCAATCGCGTACATGATTGCACAAAATGCCTTAGTTGCGCGGGCCAAGAGTAAGGGTGAGCTCTTGGCTCACTTAAAAAAACGTGGCGTTGAAGATGAAGTTGCCAATGCAACAATCTACAAATTAACTCAGAACGGTTTAATTGACGATGCCGAGTTCGCCAAGGCCTGGACGCAATCTCGACATAACGCAAAGAAACTATCAAAGCGCATCATTGCTGGTGAACTTCGTACCAGGGGAGTAGATCAAAACTCTATCGATGAAGCCCTAGATGAGATTGACGATGAGGCTGAGTACCGCACCGCATTTGGATTAGCGATGAAAAAGTATTCAACGATGTCTCGTATGGAACCTGAAGTACAGATTCGCAGAATTCAATCGCTACTACAACGCAAAGGTTTTGGTTTTGGCGTTATCGCTCGCGTTATTCGCGAGCTAGATATTCACTCAGGCGAGCAGCAGTAGCCACAACAGCTGCAGCATGAACGCGGCCAGGCTGACGTCCTAGACGTTCAATCGGTCCGCTAATACTTACAGCCGCAATAACTTTTCCATTAGGTCCGCGAACTGGGGCTGAAACCGATGTAACCCCAGCTTCGCGCTCTCCTACAGATTGCGCCCAACCACGACGGCGATCAGCGGCAAGTTGAGCAGCAGTAAAGCGAGCATTGGCAACACCACGATGAATTTTTTCACTATCTTCCCAAGCCAATAAAATCTGTGCAGCAGAACCTGCTTGCATTGTTAAGGCTGCGCCAACTGGTACCGAGTCACGCAAACCTGATAAACGTTCAGCAACAGCAACACAGATACGTTGGTCTCCTTGGCGCTTATATAACTGCGCACTTTCTCCTGTGGCATCGCGCAATGCAGCCAGCGCAGGGGCCGCAGCGGCAAGTAAACGGTCTTCACCTGCAGCTGCCCCTAATTCGCCAGCGCGTGGCCCTAAAATAAAGCGAGAAGAAAGATCGCGGGCGACGTATCGGTGAAACTCCAACGCCACGGCTAAACGGTGGGCAGTGGGGCGGGCAATGCCTGTAGCAGCCACTAGCTCTGCTAATGAATGCGGGCCAGCCTCTAAGGTGTTTAAAATTGAAGCCGCTTTATCTAATACGCCAACTCCGCTATTCTTTCTGTTCATAGAGTGATATTAACATCCCACTATGTGATACGCAACTATTGATATGAATGCAAGAAGGAGCAGAGACCACGATGGGTAAAACGTTAGCTGAAAAGATTTGGGCCGAACACATTGTTCGTGCCGTTGATGGCGAACCAGATCTTTTGTACATCGATCTTCATCTCATTCATGAAGTAACGAGCCCGCAGGCCTTTGATGGTTTGCGCCTTGCAGGACGCGCAGTACGCCGTCCTGATTTAACTATTGCAACTGAAGATCACAATGTGCCTACACTCAATATTGATAAGCCGATTGCAGATCCAGTTTCAAAACTACAGGTCGACACCTTACGTGCCAACTGCGCCGAATTTGGTGTACGCATTCACTCACTAGGCGATAAAGACCAAGGCGTTGTTCACGTTGTTGGTCCACAACTTGGTTTAACACAGCCTGGTATGACGATTGTTTGCGGAGATTCGCATACATCCACCCACGGAGCATTTGGTGCACTGGCATTTGGAATTGGAACATCTGAAGTTGAGCATGTTCTTGCCACACAAACTTTGCCACTGGCGCGACCAAAGACAATGGCAATTAACGTTGAAGGCACATTAAAAACTGGCGTTACTTCCAAAGATATTATTTTGGCAATCATTGCAAAAATTGGTACAGGTGGCGGACAAGGCTATGTTATTGAATATCGTGGCTCAGCAATTCGTGCGCTGTCAATGGAATCTCGAATGACTGTATGCAACATGTCAATCGAAGCTGGTGCGCGTGCAGGTTTGATCGCACCTGATCAAACCACATTCGATTACATCAAGGGCAAGCCACATGCTCCCGAAGATTTTGATGCGGCAGTAAAATACTGGAGCACTCTATTTACAGATAGCGACGCGAAATTTGATGTCGAAGTAAATTTGAACGCAGATGACTTGGAGCCATTTGTAACATGGGGTACTAACCCAGGACAAGGTGCATCGTTGAGCTCAAATGTTCCTAACCCTGCAGAAATTAAAGACCCAGAAGCACGCGGAGCTGCAGAGCGCGCTCTTGTATATATGGGTCTTGAAGCAGGAACACCTCTTAAAAAGATAGCCATTGACACTGTTTTCTTGGGTTCATGCACTAATGGTCGAATTGAAGATTTACGTGCAGCTGCTACAGTTGTGAAAGGCAAAAAAATTGCATCAACACTTCGAATGTTAGTAGTACCTGGTTCGGCCAGAGTTCGCTTAGAAGCAGAAGCCGAAGGCCTGGATAAAGTATTTATCGACGCCGGTGCTGAATGGCGCAACGCTGGTTGCTCTATGTGTCTTGGAATGAATCCAGATCAATTAGCAGTAGGAGAGCGTTCTGCCTCCACATCTAACCGTAACTTTGAAGGCCGACAAGGCAAAGGCGGTCGTACCCACTTGGTAAGTCCACTAGTAGCAGCAGCAACTGCCCTTCGTGGAACTCTCTCATCACCTGCAGATCTATAAGGGGCATAGAAAAAATGGAAAAATTTGTTAAGCACACCGGTACTGCAGTTCCGCTACGTCGCAGCAATGTTGACACAGATCAAATAATCCCGGCCGTTTATCTCAAGCGCGTTACACGCAGCGGTTTTGAAGATGGTTTATTTTCTGCATGGCGTAATGACCCTGAGTTCGTTTTAAACAAGCCCGAGTTTTCCAAGGGCACAATTCTTGTTGCCGGGGTAGATTTCGGCACCGGCTCATCACGTGAGCATGCAGTATGGGCGCTACAAAACTACGGTTTTAAGGCCGTCATCTCATCGCGCTTTGCTGATATTTTCCGAGGCAACTCACTCAAAGGTGGCTTGCTCACTGTCATCATCGAACAAAGCGATGTAGAGGCGATCTGGGCTGCGATCGAGGCCGACCCAACTACCTCTATAACTGTGGATTTAGAAAGCCGTACAGTGAGCTACAACAACGTGAGCTTGCCATTTGCAATCGATGACTACACCCGTTGGCGTTTGATGGAAGGTCTTGACGACATCGGACTAACCTTCAAAAACCTTGATTCCATTGCATCTTTTGAGAAATCACGGACATCGCTTAAGCCTGCAACCCTTCCAATTCGCGCTTAGTACGCGAAAAATAAGCGTAAATCAATGAGATTTGCGTAGGGGTGAGGTTGGTCCTGTAAAACTCTCAACGTTAAATTGAGGGTTTTCTACGCATAAAAACTGCGTTTTTTTGAACTTTGCTACTAAAAATTATTTCGCGACACACCTGCATTAATCGACTAATCACCCCTTGTATGCGCGTAAGTTTATGAACACGTTAAGCGTTTGCTTAACATTTACGCGTAATAAGGGGATTTCAATGAATAAGGCCCAATTCATTGCGGCGTTGGCACCACATTTCAACGACAGCAAGAAGGAAG
>WLIQ01000075.1 GCA_009726135.1 Actinomycetota bacterium
GCGGATACCTTCGCAGACAATCTTTACAACAACTGGAATCGAATAGACGATGCCTGTTGCAATAGCAGTAAAGCGTGTTGGACCAAATAAACCTAGCATTGGAACTAAATAAACAAATGCTGGAAGAGTCTGTCCCGCATCAAGAAATGGTCGCAGAATTCGTTCGGCTCGATCATTTCGACCAGTCCAAATACCGAGTGCTATACCAATAATCATTGTCAGCAAACATCCCACAATTGTCTGTGTCAAAGTCAGCATTGCCTCGTACCAAAGGCCTGACAAGACGATGGCCATTGCCAGACCAAATGCCAAAATTGCTGTCCTTGTTCCACCAATAATTAATGCAAGTGCAACAATCATGGCGACGGTTACATACCAAGGAGATGCAGACAGTTGAGATTCCAGTGGATTAAGAATCGAATATGAAATGAAATCTTTAAATCCAACAGTAAATATAGTTAGATTCTCTAGCACCCAAGCAGTTGCATCATTAGTAACTCTTGCAACCTGCGGTGCAATATTGATTTCCTTTGGCCATACTGCCGCCCATAACATCGTGCGCGATAAAAAGATACTGACAATTGCAAGAACTCCTGTGGTAATTAGAGTAATCCGCTTAAACTTTATTTGTTTTTGTGTTAGAGGAATAAAGGAAGTTTGGCGTTTAGCTGCCGCGCTTGTGCTGCGATCCATCAATATGGCTAAGAAAACAACGGCAAAGCCGGCAACAAAACCTTGGCCAACGTTTCGAATAATCAAAGCCTCAATAACTGGCTTACCAAGTCCAGGTGCACCAATGAGAGCAGCAATCACAACGAATGAAACCGCGGCCATTACCGTTTGATTAACACCAAGAACAATCATCTGCTTAGCCATAGGAATCTGAACCTTGATCAAAGTTTGATTCTGTGTTGAGCCCATAGATTCAGCAGCTTCAATCGGAGATTGATTTAAGTTTCTGATTGCGTGACTAGTAATGCGAATTGCGATGGGAATGGAGTAAATCATCGTAGCAATTGTTGCTGAAGCCGCACCAATCATGAAGACAAGTGCTATTGGTGCCATATAAACAAGGGTCGGCAAAATCTGAGCTAAATCTAAAAATGGCGTGAATATCTTTAAGGCACGATCTGATAGGCCTGCCCAAATACCTAGTGGAATTCCTATTGCTAATGAAAGTAATACTGCGGCCAAAGTCATTGCAATTGAATCCATGGTGAACTGCCACATGCCCAGAGCGCCACAAGCAAGTAAAAGTGAAACCGACAAAAGAGCGGTACGCCACTGGCTGGTTGCAAACACTACAAAAGCAATAATTGCTACAACACCTAACCAGCCAATAATTGGAATAACTGAGTTTGGCGCCGGAACTGCAATTAGATTTCTAATTACCTGAACAAAGCCATCGATTGCTCCGCGAATCGGATTAAAGAAATAAATAAATGCTGGGCTCTCTGTTCTATTTCCACGAAGATCTAACGCCTTCTGTCCAACAAAACTGGTGAAAGAAGTGTTTTCGTATGTATCGATCTGCAGGGTATTTTTTCCGTGCAACAAGCGACCCAGGAAAATCCAGATAGATACCGAGCCAAGCAGTAGATATGACTTACGAACCTTCATTAGGCCACACCAGAAATTAACCGCAATACATCCTCGCTAGAGACTATTCCCAGTGCTGTGCCATTGTCACTAACACGCACTGGCTTATGTGATTGCAAGATTACTTGTGCAGCATCGCGGATGATGGTGTTTGCAGCAAGCTCAGGACCATCGGTTGCTTCACCAGGTTCAGCTTTTCTAGCTAAATGCTTAAGCGTGAGCACATGTGACTTAGCAATATCGCGAACAAAGTTTGCTACGTATTCATCGGCGGGATTGGCAACTAGATCTTCTGGAGTTCCAATTTGAACAATTGCGCCATCTCGCATAATTGCAATTCGATCTCCTACTTTAACTGCCTCAGATAAATCGTGAGTAATAAAGACCATTGTCTTACCGAGCTCATGATGCAAGCGAATAACTTCTTGCTGCATATCGCGGCGAATAAGTGGATCAAGTGCTGAAAAAGGCTCATCTAAGAAAAGAACTTGTGGGTCAACGGCAAGTGCACGTGCTAAGCCAACGCGCTGTTGCATTCCGCCAGATAATTGTTCAGGGTATGCATGTGAATACCCTTGCAAGCCAACAAGTTCAATTACTTCATTTGCGCGCTTATGCCGGTCGGCTTTATTAACTCCATTAATTTCAAGCGAGTAAGCAATGTTATCGATTACGTTACGGTGAGGTAATAAACCGAAATGCTGAAAGACCATAGAAAAACGTGTTTTGCGCAATTCACGTAGACGGGCATTATCTACTTTTAAAATATCTTCGCCCTCAAAGGTCATAGAACCTTGAGTTGGCTCAATTAACCGCGTCATGCAACGAACAAGAGTTGATTTACCCGATCCGGAAAGACCCATGACTACGAATACTTCTCCGGGGGCTACATCAAATGAAACATCACGAACCGCAATTGTGTTACCGGTTTTTTCGCGAAGTTCTGAACGAGAGAGATCTGCAAGTGGTGAGCCGACAACCTTGTCAGCATTTGCGCCAAATACTTTCCAGAGATTCTTTACAGAAATCATGGGCGCACCAGGAACCATTTACGCATCTCCCCCATCTGAGAACCAACCAGATTTACTAGGAGCATTGTTGGTCCAAATGTGTTTGATTTCAAGGTATTCGCCCAAGCCATGCTCACCTAATTCGCGGCCGATGCCAGATTGCTTGTATCCACCCCATTCAGCTTGTGGACGGTATGGACCAAAGTCGTTGACCCAAACTGTCCCGTGACGAAGGGCGCTGGCAACACGGGCAGCTTTCACGGCATCGCCCGACCATAGGCCTCCAGAAAGACCAAATGGTGTGTCATTTGCGATTGTGATTGCTTGGGCCTCGGTATCAAATACTTCTACGGTCATTACTGGGCCAAAAGATTCTTCTTGGACGCAAAACATTTTTGTATCACAGTTATCTAAAACAGTTGGCAAGTAATACCAACCATCTGCGTGCTCGCTTTTTTCGCTGCGTTTTCCGCCCACTAATAATGTGGCACCTTCGGCGATACCTTTTTCTACATACTTCATTACGCCTTCAAGGTGAGATTTACTAATAAGTGGTCCGGTCTCCGCCGTTAGATCCTCAGGCCCACCAAGGCGAATCTGCCCAGCACGGCGCACAATCTCTTTTACAACGCGGTCATGAATTGAGCGCTCAACAATTAAACGTGTTCCAGCTGAACAGACTTGGCCTGAGTGCAAGAAGGCTGCGGTAACTGCGTTATCGATCGCAGCATCTATATCGGCATCAGCGAAAATAATATGTGGGTTTTTACCGCCGAGCTCTAGCGCTAAGCGCTTAACAGTTGAAACAGCTGCCTTCATAATTGTTTGACCAGTATTTAATCCACCCGTGAATGAAACCATGTCTACACGTGGATCATTAATTAAATGGTTACCGACAACAGAGCCTGGGCCTAGAACTAAGTTAGCAACACCTTTGGGTGTTCCAGCTTCGTCAATGGCATGCATCAGTGCAATTGCACTTTGTGGCGTTAGTTCAGATGGTTTAACAATAAAGGAACATCCAGCAACTAAAGCTGGCGCAACTTTCCAAGCAATCTGTAGCAATGGATAGTTCCAAGGACCAATCAGTGAAGCAACGCCCAGAGGTTCATGAACAATGCGACTAGTGACGTGGGCTAAGCCAACATCAACTGCGCGATCATGTTGCTTTAAACCTAGGGCTGCAAAGTGTCTGAAGGTTGCAATTACATCAGCAATGTCATATTCGGCTTCGATAATGCGCTTGCCAGTGTCATCGCTTTCTTTCTTAGCGATTGCTTTTAAATCACGTTCTAATAAATCTGCAATCTTTGAAACTAACGCGCTTCGCTCGGCAAATGTCCAAGAAGTAAAGACACCAGAATCAAAAGAAGTTCGGGCAGCGGTTATGGCATCAAGAACATCTTCTTGGGTGGCCTGAGAAACCGTGGCAACTACACGTTGATCGTGGGGACTATGAACATCGTGCGCTCCGCCATCAGATGCTTTTCGCCAAGCACCATCGATATAAAGCGTTGCGACCATTTACTTAATCTAGTTGGCTTTTGCGTTTTGCGACAAACTCATCGAGTTCTTGTTTCATACGTGGATCCATCTCTGGCTGCACATAATCTTCAAGCTTCTTCAAATAAATCTCTGCAGCACGTGCCTTCGTGTCTTTTGCACCTAAGCGCATCCAGCGTTCGTAGTTATCGCTATTTGTTAAAAATGGACGATAGAAGCAGTCACGGAAACGCTCCATTGTGTGGGCGGCTCC
>WLIQ01000076.1 GCA_009726135.1 Actinomycetota bacterium
AATCACGCCCACGGAAATTGCGGAACATCTGCATTGAATCAATTGATCCGCCCCGTCCAAGCAGTGTGTTTCTAAAGTGTTCACCGTTCTTACGAGTTAAACCACCGTTTTCTTTAAACCAATCAACAGTGTCAGCATCTAAGACTTCAGACCAGATGTAACCGTAATAACCAGCAGAGTAACCGCCAGCAAAAATGTGTGAGAAATATGTAGATCTATATCGAGTTGGAACCGGTGCAAATTCAAGTCCGTAGTCCTTGATTGCTTGGGCTTCAAAGGCTTCTACATCAGTAACTTTTACCGCCTCTTGGGTATTCAATGAGTGCCACGCTAAATCAAGAATTGCTGCAGCTAAGTAACTAGTTGTCGCATGACCCTCATTAAATGTTGACGCAGCTTTTAAGTTATCGATCCACTCTTGTGGCAATTTCTCACCGGTTTCATGATGGCGCGCATAATTTTCAACTACTTCTGGCCACAAGATCCACATCTCATTGACCTGTGATGGGAACTCAACAAAGTCACGCTGAACACTAGTGCCGGATACACGTGGATATTTAACTTGCGAAAGCAGTCCGTGGAGTGCATGACCAAACTCATGGAACAACGTTGTTGTTTCATCGTAAGTCAGCAAAGTTGGTTTACCTGCTGGAGGTTTAGGAATATTAAGGTTATTTACAACCACAGGAAGCTGGTTAAAGAGGAAGTTTTGATCGACCAAATTATTCATCCATGCACCACCGCGCTTTGAATCACGAGTATAGAAATCCCCAATAAATAGCCCAAGCTTTGAGCCGTCTTCATTGCTGACTTCAAATGCACGCGCTTCTGGGTGATAGGTAACCAAATCAGGGCGTTCTTTGAAGGTAATCCCAAAAAGTTTATTGGCAGCAAAAAAGATTCCATTGGCTAAAACGGATTCCAGTTCAAAGTAAGGTCGCATTTTGCTGGTATCAATGTTGTATTTTTCAAGCCGAACTTGTTCGGTATAAAAGCCCCAATCCCAACTTTGGATATCGGCCCCAGCTGATTTCTTGAGATCTTCGGCTTCGGCTTTGGCATTACGAACAGCAGCAGGTGCAATTTTACGAAGCATTGCATGCACATTGTCTGGATGTTCGGCAGTCTGCACCGCAATAACGTGCTCGGCATGAGTGTTCTTGCCAAATAATTTAGCGCGCTCAGCGCGCAACTTAACTACCTGCAGTAATACCGACTTGTTGTCATTGTCATTAGCACGGTTGGCTTTTAGCAGTGATTGCTGCATTATTTTCTGGCGCAGCTCGCGATTAGTCAATGAATCCAATACTGGATTGCCCGAAAAATTCACCATACCAATAAGCCATTTACCTGCATGGCCACGATCGTTGGCCGCAGAAGCCGCAGAAGCAATCTCATTATCACTCAAGCCATCAAGCTCTTCGATAGTTTCGACTAAAACAGCTAAATCATTTGTATCGGCTAAGACATTTTTTGAAAACTGAGTTTCTAATTTTGAAAGCTCCTCATTGAGTTGCTTAAGACGATTGCGCTCTGATTCAGTCAGGTGGGCGCCAGCATGAATTAAATCTTTGTAATAGCGCTCCAGCAACCAGGCATCCTCGCTATTGAGACCAATTGACTCGCGGTTATCGTAGAGATTTTTGATGCGTGCAAAGAGAACAGGATTGAGATTAATCGCATCCTGGTGGGCAGCAAGTTTTGGTGCCATTTCTTCTTCGATTGCATCTAATGCATCGCTTGTATCACTTGAAGATTTATTAAAAAAGACCAACAAAGTGCGCATTAACATCTGTCCACTTTTTTCTAAAGCAACAATTGTATTTTCAAATGTTGCAGCACCTGGCGCATCAAGAATCGCATTAACTTCGGCTAACTGATGTTCGCACCCTTCATAAAAGGCAGGCAAGTAGTGCTCCTCTTTAATGAGGGCAAAAGGTGGCAGCTCAAATTCAAGCTCACTTCGTGTGGCAAATGGATTCGCAATAGTCATAGAGCAAACCCTATCGAGAACTCTTAATTAACGAGGGCGGCGGCGACGCTGACTTGAGTTAGGACGAGGACGCTTATTGCCGCCACTTCGTACTGATTTTTCAACGATTGGCTGAATATATGGAACACCTGATGGCTCTTGTGCGCCAGTGATCTTCATAAGTTCAGTGCTTAAAGGTGTAACACCAACAAATTTTGGAGTAACACCAGCACGTGAAGTTAGGCCGCCAATTGATTTCTGCTGCTTAGTTGTAGCAATAGTTACAACGGTTCCAGCTTCACCAGCACGAGCGGTACGGCCTGCGCGGTGTAGATAATCTTTATGATCAGTTGGTGCATCAACATGCACAACTAATGAGATTCCATCAACGTGGATTCCACGAGCTGCAACATCTGTTGCAACTAATGCAGCGTTAGCTGAATCCTTGAAGAGTGCAAGAGTGCGAGTACGAACCGCCTGTGACTTTCCACCGTGAAGTGCGCCTACTGCAACGCCTGCGTGAGCAAGTTTGTCAGCTAAGCGATCTGCACCGCGTTGAGTCTTAACGAACATAATCGTTTTACCATTACGGGCAGCGATTTGATTTGTAATGTCATCTTTATCGCCTGGGTTCATAACAAGAACAAAGTGCTCCATTGTTGAAACAGATGCACGGTCATTTTGCAGTGAGTGAGTCTTTGGGTTCTTCAGGTACTGACGAACCAAAGAATCAACACCTCGGTCAAGAGTTGCTGAGAACAACAGACGCTGTCCATCGAGCTTTGCTTGATCCAAAATTTCTTTAACTACTGGCAAGAAGCCCATGTCAGCCATTTGATCGGCTTCATCAAGAACAGTGATTTGTAAGTGATCGAGTTGAACCTCACCCTTATTTAATAGATCGATAAGGCGACCAGGAGTTGCAACTAAAATTGCTGTTCCACGGCGCATTGCAGTGATCTGCTTGGCATATGACATTCCTCCGGCAACAACAACTGATTCGTGACCAATTGATCGTGCAAGTGGCATCAAAACTTCATCAATCTGTTGAGCAAGTTCGCGTGTTGGAGTTAATACCAATGCCAGTGGCTTATGTGGCTTTGCAACCTTGCCATTGAGGTTATTTAGAAGAGCTAAACCAAATGCAAGAGTTTTACCTGAACCTGTTTGTCCTCGGCCCAAAATGTCATGACCAGCTAATGCATCTGGCAATGTTGCAATCTGGATTGGGAATGGATGCATGATTCCCTGCTTTGCAAGGGCGTTAACTAGAGGAGCTGCAATACCAAGATCACTGAATGTAGTTGTAATTTCAGTAAGTGGAGTTGCATCAACCAAGTTGGCATCAGCTAAATTTGTTGAAATGTAATTATCATCCGCACCGAAATCGACTGCAGCATTTGTATGAGTCTTTGATGAATGCTTGAAATCATCACGTGCATATGCAGGTGAGTCATTACGGCGGTCGCGAACTGGACGTTCTGCGCGAAAGTTAGCTGCGCGTGTATCAGGTGCTTCGCTGCGCTTCTTTGGACGCGTTGGATCAAACTTTTCTACCTTACGTGGAACAAAGTTTGGACGGCCATCATCGATACGTGAGACCTTTGCTTTTGCAGCATCACGGCGATTAGTTGGACGAGTATCAGATGTTTTGTAATCAGGCTTTTTGAACTCTGGTTTTTTGTATTCAGACTTTTTGTTCTCTGGTTTTACAAACTCTTTTTTCTTATCAAATGCGCGCTTAGTGCGATCATCGCGTTGTGCAACAAACTTCTTGGCACGGCTTTCTGGGCGCTGTGATTGTTCGATACGTGCAGCACGCTCTTCAGGAGCCTCAATCGGACGTGGCTTTGAAGCTGTCTTTTCCTGGAAACGCTTAGCGCGAAGCTTTGAGCGATCAGTTAAACGTGTTTCCTTTTTTGACTGTGTTGATGAATCAGCGTCAGAATAACGACGTGTAGATGCGGGCTTTCCAGATTTAAGAGCCACGCTTTCGCTCTTGCGTGCATTCTTTTGCGCAGTTGTGTGACGCGCTTTTGGGTCAGCAGCTTTAAAAGCAGCTTTCTTAGTTCGCTTAGGCTTTCCAACTGATGCTGCGCGGCGGGCTTTTCCGGGCGCTGAAGTACGAGGTGTTAATGACATAGAAATAGATACCAATCGAGACGACAAGCGCGTCTCGGGTGTGATCGGCGCTTAGTGGCCGTCAGGGTCGTGATAAGACTCGCAA
>WLIQ01000077.1 GCA_009726135.1 Actinomycetota bacterium
ATGGAAACCTTGATCAAGTGCCACTTCTTTAATTACATGGCGGAAAGTCATGATGTTATCGGCAGTGCTCAACGCATCTGCATAACGCAAATCAATTTCCTGTTGGCCAGGTGCGCCTTCATGATGTGAAAACTCAACTGAGATTCCCATTGCTTCCAATAAAGTAATTGCCTGTCGACGGAAATCATGACCTACTACAGCTGGTGTGTGATCAAAATATCCACCTTGATCAACCGGTATTGGTGCTTTGCCTGCCTCCGGTTTATCTTTAAATAAGAAAAATTCGATTTCTGGGTGGGTGTAACAGGTGTAACCCATGCTGGCCGCTTTTTCTAATGTTCGGCGCAAAACATTGCGAGGATCTGCAGGAGATGGTGAACCATCTGGCATAAAGATGTCGCAGAACATACGGGCAGCACCTGGGGCTTCGGTTCGCCACGGCAAGATAGAAAATGTTGCAGGATCTGGTTTTGCCAACATATCTGACTCAGTCACGCGGGCAAAACCTTCGATTGCAGAACCATCAAAGCCAATACCTTCAGCAAAAGCATTTTCTAACTCCGCTGGAGCGATTGCAACCGATTTAAGAAAACCCAAAACATCGGTAAACCACAAACGCACGAAACGAATATCGCGCTCTTCAAGGGTGCGAAGAACGAACTCTTCCTGCTTGCTGATTTCGGTACTCATGATTGGCATTCTTACAAATGCAGATTACGGCTGTGTTAACTGCCCTTAAATTACAAAGAAGTCAGCGTGATCCAGGTCAGTTTTTGGGGCTAAGTCCTTAGTAATTACGGCGTTAGCACTGATGCGAGATCCCTCACCTACGGTGACATTTCCGAGCACACGTGCACCTGCGCCGATTACTACATTATTTCCAATAGTTGGATGACGCTTGCCATGTTCAATGCCGCGAGCACCAAGGGTTACATCGTGATAGAGCATCACATCATCACCAATAATTGATGTTGCACCAATAACAACGCCCATACCGTGATCGATAAAGACACGACGCCCAATAGTTGCAGCTGGGTGTATTTCAATTCCTGTCGTAGAGCGCACTAAATTAGAATGAATTCGTGCAATCAATTTAAGGTGATGATTCCATAAGAAATGTGAAATTCGGTGTCCCCAAACTGCATGCACCCCAGGGTAAGCCAAAGCGACCTCTAAGCGATTGCGCGCTGCCGGATCATGACTTATCGCGTTATCAAGGTCTTCAATGATGCGTTTTAGAATTGACATCAATTAATCAACTAAATCTTCGTATAGAACCGTAGATAGATAACGCTCACCATTAGATGCACAGATAACAACAATGTTCTTGCCCGCAAACTCTGGTCGCTTTGCAATCTCTGAAGCTGCCCACAAAGTTGCACCTGATGAAATTCCAGCAAGGAATCCTTCTTCTGCTCCTGCACGTCGTGCATACTTAATTGCGTCGGCCGCAGTTGCATCTAAGACCTCGTCATAGACAGTGCGATCCAAAACATTAGGAATGAAGTTAGCTCCAATTCCTTGAATTGGGTGTGGTCCTGGCTCTCCTCCATTTAATATTGGTGATGCAGCTGGCTCGACACCAAAGACCTTAATTGCAGGGTTCTTTTCCTTTAAATATTGGCCAGTACCTGTAATCGTTCCGCCAGTACCAATGCCTGAAATGAATGCATCAACCTTGCCATCTAGATCACGCCAGATTTCTGGACCTGTTGTTGTGCGGTGAATAAAGGGACCAGCTTCGTTTTCAAATTGGCGAACTAGCACAGCACCTGACTCGGCAAGTTTTTCTGCGGCAGCAACTGCGCCTTTCATGCCTTCAGCAGCAGGAGTTAGTACTAACTCTGCCCCGTAAGCACGAATGAGCTTACGACGCTCTTTTGAAACAGATTCAGGCATTGTCATGATTGCCTTATACCCACGAGCTGCCGCAACCATTGCCACTGCAATTCCGGTGTTTCCAGATGTTGCCTCAACAATTGTTCCACCAGGCTTTAACTCACCACTTGCTTCGGCTGCATCAATCATTGCAACACCGAGACGATCCTTAACAGATGAAGTCGGGTTATAGAACTCCAGTTTGGCGTAAACATTTCCCGCAGCACCGTCTGTGATTTTATTGATACGAAGTAATGGTGTGTTTCCAAATATTTCTGTGATGCTGTTATAGATCTTCATAATTCTCCCTAGGTAAATTAATTAAAATGATTTAAAGCTGCAGGCAAAGCGGGCTAGAAAATCAGCAGCTGCAGGATGTAGAGAGACAGAAATCAACAACACGGTTTCGTGTGAATAACCAGTTGATTATTGATTTCATGTGCTAATTCTACTGAGAATAAATAATAGTGCGAGTTGCCAATCGTTTGCATAAAGAAAGTTGTCGCAGAAACTACTGCTCATTCCAGCGTGAAGTCATTGGCAAGCGACGATCTTTTCCGAAAGCGCGTCCTGAAACCTTCGTACCGGGTGGATATTGCCGACGTTTGTATTCGGCTTTATCCACTAATGAAATAACACGGCGCACTAATTCAGGATCAAAGCCCTCTGAAAGTAAGGCCTCATATCCATGATCTTCATCAACATAGGCTCGCAGCACCTGATCTAGCAATGGGTAGTCAGGCAATGAATCTGAATCCTTTTGGTCTGGGCGCAGTTCGGCGCTTGGTTCTTTACTAATCGAACGCTCTGGAATTGGAGGTGTTTGCCCCGCGGCAACAGCTTGTTCATTTCGCCAGGTTGCTAGCGCCCATACATCGGTTTTATAAATATCTTTAATTGGTGCAAAACCACCAACGGCATCGCCATACAAAGTTGAGTAACCAACAGCCAATTCGCTCTTATTGCCAGTAGCCAAAACAATATGGCCCTCTTGATTCGAGATACCCATCAAGGTTGTTCCGCGAACTCGTGCCTGCAGATTTTCTTCAGCTAATCCCTTAAGGACCATGTTGCCCATAAATGAATCAACCATGGGGGCAATAGGAGTGATCCTGAAGTGAATACCTGTGGCATCTGCCAGCTCTTGAGCATCTTCAACAGAGTGCTTTGATGAATACTTACTTGGCATAGCAACACCGTTGACTCGCTTTGCACCTAATGCATCAATTGCAATCGCAGCAACAAGTGCTGAATCAATTCCTCCAGATAAACCAACCAGGGCTGATTTAAATCCATTTTTGATTATGTAGTCCCGAAGCCCAATAACCAGAGCCGACCACATCTCTGCTTCATCACTCAGACGCGCTGCTATCACTGGGCTAGATGAAGAAGGTGAGGCATCTTCTGTAGAAATAATTACATCAGGCTTTGAGCTCTCCTGCACGCAATCAATTTCTACCACTAATAACCTGTCATCAAACTGTGGAGCCCTGGCAAGGAGGCCGCCATCTTTGCCAACAACGATTGTGTCTCCATCGAAAACTAAATCGTCCTGACCGCCGGTCATGTTGACGTATGCAAGTGGCGCTTTAATTTCGCGAGCACGTTGCTGCACCAAAGCCAATCGCACATCATCTTTATTTCGCTCAAAAGGTGATCCATTAGGAACAACTACTAGACCAGGTGTACGGGCGGCAACGGCGGCCATGGAGTGCCAAATATCTTCACAGATAGCAATGGCCACATCGACGCCATGGATGCGAACAACTAAGTCGCTGGTGCCAGGTGTGAAATTTCTGAATTCATCAAATACACCGTAGTTAGGCAGATGGCGTTTAACGTAGCGGGCCTTGATTTTTCCTTCATGGATAACTGCGACCGCGTTTTGTGGCCCATGATCCAAGTAGCCAATAACGGCCACAATGTCACCAGAAATTTGGGCAGCAATTTTTTCGACGAAATTAATACTTGCTGTTTGAAACGATGGACGTAGCGCTAAATCTTCAACGGGATATCCGGTCACGATCATCTCGGGAAAAACAATCAGGTGTGCGCCTTGGGCTTTAGCCGCCGAAACATTGTCGAGAATCAAGGCGCTATTGCCCGCCAGATCGCCCACGGTCGGATTGATCTGAGCTAGAGCTACAGACAACTTCATTTTTCAAGTGTAACGGGGGTACCCTTGTGCATGTACCCGGGGA
>WLIQ01000008.1 GCA_009726135.1 Actinomycetota bacterium
CCGCCCTTGTCACACACTGGGCAATCAAGTGGGTGGTTAATAAGCAAGAGCTCCATTACTCCGCGCTGTGCTTTTTCTGCAACAGGTGAAGTTAATTGTGTTTTTACAATCATGCCTGGTTCGACTGGAATTGTGCATGATGCTTGAGGCTTAGGAAAAGCGCGGCCATTAATTTCAATATCAACAAGGCATTGGCGGCACGCACCGACGGGATCAAGAAGCGGGTGATCGCAAAAACGTGGAATTTGAATTCCTAATTTTTCTGCTGCACGAATAACAAGAGTTCCCTTTGGAACACTTACTTCAAAGCCATCGACTACGACAGTGATCATGTCTACAACTTCAGTAGTCATTTATGCACCTGCCCCTGCGAAAAGAGTTGAAGCAACTGGATCAAATGGGCATCCACCATTTGTAATGTGTGCGATGTATTCATCACGGAAATATTTAATTGAAGATGTGATCGGGCTAGTTGCGCCATCGCCTAGGGCACAGAATGAACGTCCCATAATGTTGTCACAAAGATCGAGCAACTTAGCAAGATCTGCTTCGGTGCCTTTGCCTGCTTCAAGATCGCGCAATAGCTGTACCAACCACCATGTACCTTCACGGCAAGGTGTGCACTTTCCACATGACTCATGCTTGTAGAACTCAGTCCAACGCAATACTGCACGAACAACACAAGTTGTTTCATCAAAAATTTGTAGAGCCTTAGTTCCAAGCATTGAACCGGCTGCAGAAACGCCCTCGTAATCTAGAGGCACATCTAAATGCTCTGATGTGAAAATTGGAGTTGAAGATCCACCAGGTGTCCAAAACTTTAAAGTATGTCCAGTGCGTACTCCACCAGATAGTTCTAAAATTTCGCGCAAAGTAATTCCAAGAGGTGCTTCAAACTGTCCAGGATTATTTACATGGCCTGACAATGAATAAAGCGTTGCGCCTTTACTTTTTTCTGTTCCCATCCCCTGGTACCACTCCGCACCGTTAGCGATAATCGCTGGTACTGAAGCAATGGATTCAACGTTATTTACAACGGTAGGACGGGCATAAAGACCGGCAATAGCTGGAAATGGTGGTCGTAAACGAGGTTGCCCGCGGAAACCTTCAAGTGAATCAAGCAAAGCGGTTTCTTCACCGCAGATATATGCGCCAGCACCGATATGCAAAACAACGTCAATTCCATTTCCAAGCAGGCCAGCTTTATAAGCATCTTCGATTGCTTGATTCACTCGACGCACAACATGTGTTACTTCACCGCGAATATAAATAAAAGCATGCTTTGCGCGAATTGCGTGACACGCAATGATGCAGCCTTCGATAAGTACATGTGGGTTAGCCATAAGCAATGGCGTGTCCTTGCATGTTCCCGGCTCTGATTCATCGGCATTAACAACTAAGTAGTGATCCTTGTTGTCTCCCTGTGGAATAAATCCCCACTTCATACCAGTTGGGAAGCCTGCACCGCCACGACCGCGAAGCCCAGAATCTTTAATAATTTGAATAATTGCATCAGGATCCATAGCCAGTGCCTTAGTAGAAGCTGTATATCCACCATGACGCTTGTACGCCTCGATAGTAAATGAATCTTTTTCATCCCAGTGTGCAGAAAGAATTGGAGTTAACTTAGTCATTTACTTAGTTTCTCCCTTAGCAATTTTTAATCCTAAAAGTGTTGGTGCTCCGGCCTGTACACCTTCATTTGCTTTTCCATCATTTAGTCCGGCCAAGACTGCAGAGGCTTGCTTCCAAGTAACTAAAGAATTTGGTCCACGTGTTGGAGGCTTTGGATTTCCCGTACGCATTGAATCAACTAAGTCCTTTGCCGATTGCACAGTTTGATTGTCGTAGAACTCCCAGTTAGCCATAACAACTGGTGCATAATCACATGCAGCGTTGCACTCAATATGCTCAAGTGAAACCTTGCCATCAGTTGTAACTCCATTATTTTCAATTCCAAGATGGTTTTTAAGTGCATCCATAATTTCGTCTCCACCCATTACTGCGCACAAAGTATTTGTACATACACCTACGTGATATTCGCCTACGGGTGTTGGCTTGTACTGGGTATAAAAGGTAGATACAGCAGTGACTTCAGCGGCAGCTAGGTCAAGTTGCTGGGCGATTAATTCAATACCTTCATTGGTTACATAACCATCACGTGATTGAACAAAGTGCAATAAAGGCATGATTGCAGAACGTGGGCGTGGATAACGCTTAATAATTGTTGCCATGATTGCAAGATCTTCGTTTGAGAATGCCATTAGCGGTCAACGCCTCCCATAACTGGATCGATAGAAGCAACTGCACCGATGATGTCAGCAATCATCCCGCCTTCGCTCATCGCAGAAGTTGCTTGTAAGTTATTAAAAGATGGTTCGCGGAAGTGCATGCGATACGGCTTTGTTCCGCCATCAGAGACTACATGTGCTCCAAGTTCACCGCGTGGAGATTCAATTGCTGCATACACCTGACCTGCAGGAACATGGAAACCTTCTGTAACTAACTTGAAGTGGTGAATCAAAGATTCCATAGACGTTCCCATAATTTCGCGGATGTGATTAAGTGAATTACCAAGTCCATCTCCACCTAATGCCAACTGAGCTGGCCATGCAATCTTTTTGTCTGCAACCATTACTGGTGCACCTTCAAGTTTTTCTAACTTATCAAGTGCTTGTTCGACAATTCGAAGTGATTGTTCAAGCTCGTTCATACGAATCAAGAAACGACCATAAACGTCGCAAGTGTCTGCAGTGATGACATCAAAGTTATAGTTTTCATATCCAGAATATGGCTGCATCTTGCGAAGATCCCAAGGAAGACCAGTCGAGCGAAGAACTGGTCCGGTAATTCCAAGCGTTGTGCATCCAGCGAGGTCTAAGTAACCAATTCCTTGTGTGCGCTTCATCCAAATTGAGTTGCCAACAAGCAAAGTTGTGTTGTCTTTAAAGTTCTTGCGCATCAGCTTTACTGCATCACGAATCTTTGGAATCGCACCTTCTGGAAGATCTTGTTGAACTCCACCCGGGCGCACATAAGCCATGTTCATGCGCAGTCCAGAGATCATTTCAAAGATATCGAGAACAATTTCGCGTTCACGGAAAGCAAAGAACATAGGGGAAATTGCACCTAATTCAAGAGCACCGGTGCCAAGGGCCACCATGTGAGAGGAAATGCGATTGAGCTCCATCATCATCACACGAATAACACTTGCGCGTTCTGGAACATCGTTTGTAATTCCCAAAAGCTTTTCAATAGCTAAGCAATATGCAGTTTCATTAAATAGTGGGGCTAGATAATCCATACGTGTGACGAATGTTGTGCCCTGAGTCCAGCTGCGATATTCCATGTTCTTTTCGATACCTGTGTGTAGGTATCCAATTCCTGCACGGGCTTCAGTAACTGTTTCGCCCTCAAGTTCTAGAACTAAACGAAGCACGCCGTGTGTTGATGGATGTTGTGGTCCCATATTTACAACAACGCGTTCTTCTTTCGTTGAACCGATTTCTTGAACTAGTGAATCCCAGTCACCACCAGTTACTGAATAAACCGTTCCTTCAGTTGTGTCGCGCGATGGTGCATATGGATCAAATGTTGTCACTTGTATGCCCTCCGCTCATTTGGTGGAGGAGTTGTTGCGCCCTTGTATTCAACTGGAATTCCACCGAGTGCATAATCTTTGCGTTGTGGGTGACCTTGCCAATCATCTGGCATCAAAATTCGAGTGAGTCCTGGGTGGCCATCAAAAATAATTCCAAACATGTCAAATGTTTCGCGCTCATGCCAGTTGTTGCCAGCCCACACTTCGACAAGTGTTGGAATGTGCGCATCTGAATCAGGGACCGAAACTTCTAGACGAATCCGGCGATTATTTGTAAGTGAGAGCAGTGGATAAACCGCGTGTAGTTCGCGACCTGCATCGGCTGGATAATGAACTCCAGATACACCCATACACATTTCAAACTTCAATGAGTCACGCAAAATAAGACACACTTCAACTAATTTTTCACGCTTTACATGCAGAGTTAATTCACCGCGGTCAACAACTACTCGTTCAATTGCTTGTGAAAATAATGGATACGCGCGTTCAAGATCATCGGCAACATCATCGAAATAACTGCCATATGGACGCTCGGAAGAGCCGGTTGAGGCTGCAGTTGGTGCTAACCCGCCATATCCAGATGTATCGCCAGTACCGCGGGCACCAAACATTCCGTGATCACTCATTTAAGCCAGCAGGCCTTTCATCTCAATAGTTGGCTTTGCATTCATTGCAGCTAGCTCTACTTCTTTGATGATGTCTGCACGATTTGATCCAAGTTTTTCATCGTAAATCTTTGAGTGAAGTTTCAAAATTGCATCGAGCAACATTTCAGGGCGAGGCGGACAACCTGGAAGATAAATATCAACTGGGACTACATGGTCTACGCCTTGAACAATCGCGTAGTTATTAAACATTCCTCCAGATGAAGCACAAGCACCCATTGCAATTACCCACTTAGGTGCTGCCATTTGATCATAAATCTGTCGAAGCACTGGCGCCATCTTGTTTGAAACTCGGCCAGCAACAATCATTAAATCGGCTTGGCGTGGGGATGCGCGAAAAACTTCCATTCCAAAGCGGGAAATATCGTATTTAGCAGCCGAGCCAACGGCCATCATTTCAATAGCACAACATGCAAGACCAAAAGTTGCAGGCCACAAAGAGTTTTTGCGCATGTATCCCGCAAGTTTTTCTACAGTTGTTAAAACAAAACCGCTGGGGATTTTCTCTTCAAGACCCATTGATTAATCCCATTCCAATCCACCACGGCGCCATACATATGCATACGCTACGAAAACTGTTCCGATAAAAATTGTCATTTCGACTAAGCCAAAAACCCCAAGAGCATCAAATGAGACTGCCCATGGATAAAGGAAAACAATTTCAATGTCGAAAATAATAAAAAGCATGGCAGTTAAAAAATATTTCACTGGAAAACGTCCACCTTGGGCAGCCTGTGGTGAAGGTTCGATTCCACATTCATAAGCATCGAGTTTTGCTCGGTTATAACGCTTTGGACCGGTGAGGGCCCCAGCTGCAACTGAAAAAATCGCAAAGCCAAAACCGATTGCGCCTAGCACCAAGATCGGCACGTATGGATTTGATGTGGATATCACGTGTGAAATCTTAAGGTCGGTTGGCCGATGCCGATGACCGCTAGCCCTTAATCCCGCTGTGAACTGCAACAACCCCGCCGGTCAGGTTTTTCCAGGTTATCTGACCCCAGCCCGCCTTCTCCATCGCCGATGCCAAAGCCGCCTGATCTGGCCAGGCCCGAATCGATTCAGCTAAATAAACGTAGGCGTCAGGATTCGATGAAGTTCTACGCGCAATTATCGGCAAAAGCTTCATCAAGTACTCGCTATATATGGTGCGAAATAGGCCCCAGGTGGGATGGCTGAATTCGACGACAACTATGCGCCCACCAGGTTTGCTCACACGAAGCGCTTCGGCGAGCGCCTTGGGGTAATCCACAGTGTTTCGAAGCCCGTAGGAGATGGTGACAACGTCAAAGGTATTGGCCTCAAAGGGAAGGTTGAGGGCATCGGCCTTGGAAAAATTGAGATACGGGCGCTTTTTACGGCCGACGGCCAACATACCTTCAGAGAAATCAGTGGCAAAGACGGTTGCGCCCCCTTTATGCAGGGGTTCAGAGGATGAGCCCGGGCCGGCAGCTAAATCCAGAATTTTCATGCCAGGTGCTGGGGCGATGATCTTTGTTGCCGCTTTGCGCCAGGCTTTAGTGCGACCCAGGCTTAGAAGATCATTGACCAGGTCGTAGCGCTTGGCCACGCCATCAAACATCGCCGCTACTTCATCGGGATCTTTATTCAAATGAGCGCGAGACATAGGCATATTCTCCCTTGAAGTAGGCTCATCCACAACTCTGCAGACGCGAAAGGTTCAAGGATGTCATATTCAATTACACCCCTTCGGGCATTAGTAATTCCTCGTTCCAGCGTTCTGAGCAATTCAATCCTGGTCGTTGGCGGTGTCGGGTTCTTATCTGCATTAGCGCAAATAGCCATTCCGGTTCCAGGTTCGCCGGTTCCAGTAACTGGTCAAACTCTTGGCGTGCTTTTAGTTGGAACAACCTACGGTGCATCACTGGGTTTTATTACTTTTGCAACTTACCTCTTAGCCGGAATTGCGGGAGCGCCGATTTTTGCCGGACAAAGTTTTGGAATTGAAAAAGTTACAGGAGCAACTGGTGGCTATTTAGTGGGCATGCTGGTTACCACTTATGTATTGGGATTACTTGCCAATAAACGCTTTGATCAAAAATTTACAACCGCATTGCCGTCTATGCTACTTGGTACTGCAATTGTTTTTGCCTTCGGACTTTTCTGGTTGCATCAATTCACCGGAAAAGATTGGGGCTGGACAATAAGTGCAGGGTTAACTCCATTTGTTATTGGTGAAGGTTTAAAAATTCTAATTGCGGGTACTTCACTCCCTATTGTTTGGCGCCTAGTTAATCGCAAGAACGTATAACTCAACTTTAACTATGGCTTCCCTCATCCCCGTAACAACCACTCGCCTGGGGCAACACTTGCCTTTGCTCGACTTACTTCCAGATGCTCAACCTTTTGCATGGGTGCGAGCTGGTGAAGGACTAGTTGGTTGGGGGGTTCACGCGACAACAACTGTTAGTGGGCCACATAGATTTGCCGATGCAAGACATTGGTGGCAGAAGCAGTTAGAAGGTTTTGCAGTTACAAACACGGTTCACGGAAATGGAACTGGTCCAGTTTTATTTTCATCTTTTTCTTTCTCACCCGATGATGTTTCAGTGTTAGTTATTCCCAAAGTAATTGTCGGTAAAAAAGGCGATAAGTCTTGGATAACTTGGATTGGCTCCGAACCACAGCCAGTATTGAATTCGAATGCTCCTGCACTGCCAAAGGTTTCTGTTACTTGGGAATTAGATGCAAATAGCGCCGAACAATGGAAATCTCGCGTACAAACTGCAATTAATCGTATTGCTACACAAGAGTTGGACAAAGTTGTTTTAGCTAGAGATGCCGTTGGAACTTCACAGTCCCCAATTGACCCCCGCTCGGTTTTGCGCACTTTGGCTTTGGAATATCCATCAACGTGGAATTTTTCAGTCTCTGGTTTAGTGGGTGCAACTCCTGAACTACTACTTAGATTAACTAAGAGCATGGTTACATCACGCGTCTTAGCCGGCACAATAAGTAAAACTGGCGATGATGAAAGAGATCTGGCATTAGCTGCCTCACTTGCGCGCTCTTCAAAAGATTTAGAAGAACACGAATATGCAGTGCGCTCGGTTGCCGATGCAATTGAACCCTTCTGTACATCAATCAACGTTCCGGAATCCCCCTTTGTTTTGCACTTAGCCAATGTCATGCACCTTGCAACAGATGTAACTGGGGCTCTTGCCGAAACTTTGGCGCATGTTGATGCATTTACAATTCTTGAACAACTTCATCCTTCAGCTGCTGTGTGTGGAACTCCACGACCACAAGCTGGCGCACTTATTAATGAGATCGAGGAAATGTCTCGTGGCCGATACGCAGGTCCAGTTGGTTGGATCGATGCCGCAGGTGATGGAGAGTTAGGAATCGCATTACGTTGCGGACAGATTAAAGGCGATTCAATTCGAATTTTTGCTGGGTGTGGAATTGTTGCTGGTTCTGATCCAGATAAAGAGTTAGCTGAAAGTGAAGCAAAGTTTTTGCCAATGCGCAGTGCCCTTAAGTAATTTGAAAAGTTTTAAATAGAGCTCATTGATTCATAAATAGCTTTTAGCAAATCAGCATTTGCATCGCGCGATGGAACCTTTGCGACAACAATTGATATTCCCTGTACTGGGGCTGCTAAAGTTTTTTTAAGTTCGGCAATTGTTGTAATTGTTGAAGACTTAATTCCCATGGCTGCAGCAATTACGGCCGGATCTAAACCGTGGGGCGTCCCAAAGACTGTTTCAAAGCCGGGCAATCCGCGTTGTGGCAACGTGGAAAAAATCCCACCTCCATCATTATTAATCACAATAAAGCAGCAGTTGATCTCTTCATGGTGAATTAAGCCAGTTAAGTCATGCAAAAATGAAAGATCGCCTAGGACTGCAAATGTTGCTTTACTGGCAGATGCAATTCCTAGAGCTGTTGAAATATTTCCATCAATTCCAGCTAAGCCACGATTTGCATATGTGGTTATACCTTCGCGAGGGATTGCAAATCCTTCTAAGTCACGTATCGGACGTGAAGATGAAACAAAAAGCGTTGAACCGGCAGGGATACCCGCTGCAATCTCTTTAGCAATTACCGCTTCGGTGAATCCAGTTAATCCCTCAATCTGTTTTGCACATCGTGCGGCGTATTTTTTCCACTGCGCTAACCATTCCTCTGAAGCCTTTTTAGTATTTAGCTGGGGTATCTCAATAAATTTCTTATCCGCTGCGCGATCGCTATCAACAGTTGCCATACGAGGATCAACCACTATTTGAGTCGGGGCTAACTTTATAAATGCATTAATTGATCTAGAAAGAGTAGTTCGACCAATAACAATCACGGTTTGTGGAATTAAGGCTGCACGAATCTCGGATGAAGTTAAAAATATTGATGCGTGCGCAATAGCACCTGGGAAGGAGAGTGGATCTTCAGTGATAATCGGCCAGCCCAATTGTGTGGCAAATTTTTCGACGCTCTGCGTGCTTAAACCTCCGCGGTCATGCCCAATAACTAGAACTCCACGATTTGCATCGCTTTTTAATGTCCCAGCTTTAGTTCGTGGCACAAACTCTTTTGGTGAAACGATAATTTCATCTAGCCACTGATTGGATTCATCAGGCAATGTTGGTTCATCAAATTGAATGTTCAAGTGGACAGGGCCATTTCGCAAACTATCGAAAGGTAGTTCCATTGGAAAAACTGGTCCGTCAATATCAGCAAAGTATCGAACCGCTTTTCCATAAATTCGAGCTTGCTCGGTGGTTTGATTAGCGCCAGTTTTTCGCAAAATAGCTGGTCGATCTGCAGTTAAAACTAATAGGGGTGCATTTGTATGACTGGCCTCTAAAACAGCTGGGTGATAGTTAGCAACTGCGGTTCCGCTAGTACAAACAATTGGAACTGGGCGACCTGTAGCTTTAATAATTCCTAAGGCAAAAAACGCTGCAGTCCGTTCATCAATTCGTACGTGCACTTTGATTAATCCGCGTTCGGCTGCGGCATTAAAGGCTAGAGACAGCGGAGCGTTGCGTGATCCTGGTGAAATAACTACATCAGTAATTCCTACCTCAATAATCTGGCGAACTACTACGCGAGCAAGGCTGGTTGAGTTATTCATCCCAATAACGACGCTGTTCTCATGATGCGATTCTTCCACCATTCGTAGCGATCTGCCGACACATCAAGCCCAGAGAAGTTAGGAACGACATCATTGACTGCAATTGCGCCATCAATAATTGCAAGCTCGCCCAGATTCGATACTAGTAATGAGCCTGTTGCCAGTCCGCACGCAAAATCTAGGTTAGGAAGTGCCGCAGCAAGTTTTAATCCGTAAGAAATTCCAACCGCGCTTTCTAACGCACTTGAAACTACAACTGGAAGTTGGTGATGCTCGGCAAGTTTCATCGCGCGAGCGATTCCACCCAGCGGTTGAACTTTTAGCATCAAAATATCTACAGCTCCTTCTAGCTCCACTTCAAATGGATTCTCACTTTTTCGCAAGATTTCATCGCCAACTATCTTTACATTTACCCGTGATTTTAATTCGCGAAGCTCTGCAGTAGTTGCACATGGTTGTTCTACATATTCAATCTCTCCACAAAGTTCTAAAAAGTTAGTTGCTTGATCAACATTCCATAGCCCATTTACATCAATTCTTAACTTTGCATCTGGCGCAATTGTGCGAACTGTGGCAATTCTTGCTAGGTCTTCGTCTTTGTTTTGACCAACTTTTATCTTGATTGTTGTGCAACCGGGAAATGCAGAAAGTATTCGAGAGATCTCACCTTCTCCATTGAGCGCAGGTAAAGTTGCATTTACTGCAATCGTGCTTCGAAATAAGTGTGGAATAGGAACAGTTGCAGCTTCAATTGCACACGCGAGCCAAGGTGCGCACTCTTCATCTGAATATTCAAGAAAAGGTGAAAATTCAGCCCAACCTTGCGGACCTTCAAATAGGGCAACTTCGCGATGATCGACTCCACGAAAATTCGTCTTGGTGGGAAGGCTTACAACCCTTAACGAATCGAGAATTAGATCAAGCATGCTTTATGGACGCTTTGGAAATTTCCCGAAATCAGGATCGCGCTTTTCCTTATATGCATCGCGGCCTTCTTGGCCTTCTTCGGTCATGTAAAACAACAGCGTTGCATCGCCTGCCAATTGCTGTACACCAGCTAATCCGTCATCTGCAGCATTTAAACTAGCCTTCAGTAATCGAAGTGCTAGCGGTGAGTTGCGAAGCATTTCGCGTGACCAAGAAACGGTTTCGGCTTCAAGTTCAGCAAGTGGAACAACGGTGTTAACAAGTCCCATATCCAATGCTTCTTGCGCATCGTATTGTCTAGTGAGAAACCAAATTTCACGGGCTTTCTTTTGGCCAACATGTGCAGCAAGTAAGCCTGCACCATACCCGCCATCAAATGAGCCGACCATCGGTCCGGTCTGACCAAATTTTGCATTGTCAGCAGCAATTGTTAGATCGCAAACAACGTGTAAAACGTGTCCGCCGCCAACTGCCCAACCTGCGACCATTGCAACGACTGGTTTTGGTGTGCGACGAATTTGAACTTGTAAATCTAAAACATTAAGACGTCCAATACCTTTTTTGGCAAGCTTGTCATCACCCAGATATCCATCATCTCCACGAACACTGATGTCACCACCAGAACAAAATGCTTCTGTGCCTTCGCCAGTAAAAATAATTACACCGACGTCTTCGTTGTCGCGTGCAAGATGAAAAGCTTCGATTAATTCAATAATTGTTTGTGGGCGAAATGCATTGCGAAGCTGTGGGCGGTTAATGGTGATTTTGGCCATGCCATCACCCATTTGATATTTAATATCAGTGAAATCTTCACCACCTGGCGCGCTTACCCAATTAGGAATCTCACGGCTACCGAAATCACGCTTGAAAGGCTTGCTCACATTTCCTCCATAGTCTTTACAAGGGATACCCTACGGGTGCAATGGATACGAAGTCACAACGAGGTATTGACCGGGTTAACCCTGCGTGCACAATCCCTGATTTAGCCGCGCAAATCACCGCCGCCCTGGTTGGCAACGCCGCCGCCTTAGGAATCGGGGACATTCGATCCAATAACTGCCCATCAAATATCGCACTGGTAATTGGTACAAGTGGAACAACTGGAATGAGCAAAGAAGTTGCATTCACTTCACACGCATTACTTTCTTCAGCACGTGCCTCCAATAAATATCTGAAAGCACATGCTGGACAGATGTGGTCACTTTTTCTGCCTCTTACCCACATTGCTGCTGTTAATGTCATTCTCCGTTCAATGGAGTTAGGGACATTGCCAATTGATTTGCGCGAACACGAAGGTGAATATCCAAAAGTCGATTTCACTTCAATTGTTCCTACCCAGTTATTTCGTGCCCTCAATGGCGATGATCGATTGCTACGTCATTTGCAACATGCCCAGGCCGTATTAGTCGGTGGCGCGGCATTGTCTGCGACTTTGCGCGACCAGGCGCAAACTCAAAAAATTAACGTTGTTGAAACTTATGGAATGACAGAGACATCTGGTGGATGCATTTATAACGGAGAAGCTCTAGAAGGTGTCGAGTATTCAATTAATGAACGTGGATTAGTTCAGATTCGTGGATCAGTAATGTCACAAACATATTTGAATGCCCCAGAACTTTACCGACTAAGCGATGGTTGGTTTATAACTAATGATCTTGGTGAAGTAATCGATGGCAAATTAAAGATTCTTGGTCGAGCCGATGATGTCATCATTTCGGGCGGTGAAAATATCTCTCTTACAGGTATCGAAGCGACACTTTCAATTAGATATCCCGAAATTGAATTTGCTGCTTTTGCGGTTAACGACATTCAATGGGGGCATGCTCTTCATTTAGCTGTAGTCGGGGAAATAAGCGAAAGTGAAATTTTGCATTACTTAGAAGCTGCACTTGGTTCGGCATCAAAACCAAAAGGAATTCACCACTTAGAATCAATTCCTCTATTAGGTATTGGAAAAACTGACCGCATTGCTCTGGCAAAGATGGTGGGACATGAATAAGTGGATCCTTGGTGCAAGACCTCGCACACTGCCGGCTGCAATTGCTCCCGTTGTTGTTGCCACTGCTTTAGCTGGTAGTGACTGGAACTGGTTTCGCGCCGCACTTGCTTTAAAAGTGGGCATTTGGTTGCAGATTGGCGTTAATTATGCCAATGATTATTCAGATGGAATCAAAGGCACAGATACCAATCGAATTGGTCCTACGCGTTTAGTTGCAAGTGGTTTAGCTACGGCCAAGCAAGTAAAGCGCGCTGCGCTTATTTCTTTTGCTATCGCATCTATTGCTGGAATTTGGCTATCCCTACTGAGTTCACCTTGGTTGTTACTCGTTGGAGCGGCTGCAATTGCTGCAGCTTGGGGTTACACAGGTGGAAAAAACCCATATGGCTATAGCGGTTTAGGCGAAGTATCCGTATTCATTTTCTTTGGTTTAACTGCAACAGTTGGAACGTACTATTCACAAACCAATCATGTCTCTGCTCTGAGTGTTTTATGTGCCGTACCCATGGGTTCCCTTGCCTGTGCAATCTTGGCAGTTAATAATCTCCGAGATCGTGGGCAAGATGAACTAGTTGGTAAGCGAACTCTTGCCGTAAGACTAGGTGATACAAAGGCTCGTAAAGGTTTTGTTGTACTGCTAGTTGTTGCCCATTTAAGCGCAGTTGCAACTTTAATTCCTTGGTCACTACTTACTTTGGCAGTGCTTCCATTAACGATCTCAATCTCACGTGCAGTTTTGTCAGGTGCATCAGGGGCTAGCCTTATTCCGCTGCTGGGCAAAACCGGAAAACTGCAAATGTTTTTTGGGCTTCTCTTTGCAATAGCTCTAGCGATACACTAAAGACATGTCCCGCATCCTGCCGATTCTTCTTTTAACTGGTTTCACAATTTATACGTTAATTGATTGTGCACGCACCGATGAAACACAAGTGAGAAATCTGCCAAAGTGGGCGTGGATTTTAATTATTATTTTAATTGGAACTCTTGGCCCTCTTGCATATTGGATTGCCGGACGACCAAAGCGCAAAGGTTTAGGTGGCGGACCAAAGCGCCGAATCTTGCCTCCGGATGATGATCCAGATTTCTTAAGAAAGCTCTAATCTCTTACAGCCCTGAGTACGTGTGCTTTCCAGTTCCCCAAATATTTACGTACACATAGTTAAATAAGAATGTTGATCCAGCAAATAAACATAGCCATGCAGCTTTGCGGCCACGCCAGCCAACAGTCACGCGTGCATGCAAATACGCGGCATATGCAACCCAAGTAATAAAGGCCCATGTCTCTTTTGGATCCCAACCCCAATAACGACCCCAGGCACTTTCTGCCCAAATTGCGCCGGCGATAACTGCAAAAGTCCAGAGTGGAAACACAAAAGCAACTAGTCGATATGAAAGTTGATCAAGCACTTCGAGTGATGGCAGACGTTTAGCCCATGCCGTTCTTTCACCCCGTGATTCCATTGCATCCAAATAAAGATAAGCCGCAGCAATTACATTTGCTAAGAGGAAAACTCCACCAGAAATAATTGCAGCAGAGACGTGAATTACTAACCATGTTGATTTAAGTGCCGGAACAAGCGGGGCGCTGGGACGATATAGAACTGCTACCGCAGTGCCAAGAGTAAGTAAAACTGCGATAGAAACTAATAATCCTAGCCAGCGAAGGTCATATTTACGGAGCGCAACTAGGTAGGCACCACAAAAAGCCATCGCACCGGTAATCGAGAACTCATACATATTTCCCCACGGCACACGACCGGCAGAAATGCCTCTGGCAACAACACCTGCGACAAGTAAAAGGAATCCTAAAATCATCATCGCTGTTGCAATGCGCGCTACTTTTTCGGTGCGCTTGTAATCCAAAGTTTTCTTTGAATCCTCAGTTGTGATTCGGACCGCCCATGCAGTTTCAACCGCGTGAGCGAAAAATGACAATGTATAAACTGCCATTGATGAATAAATAAGGTAGTTAGAGAGGTATGCCCACGTACGTGCCATTTAGTTCTCTCCCTTAAGCATCGTTACAAACTTTTGCATTTCGATATCTAATCCTGGCGCTGAATTCTTAGCTAATCCAGCAACTTCAATCGACTTTCCCGCGCGAATCCAGATTCGACGCCTTCTGGTAAATAACGATGCAAGTAAGCCAAGGATGGCAACAATACCGCCGAGCAGCGCAAAGTTCTTGCCAGGATCGTTGACGATCTGAAGATTGACCCATTGTTGGTATCCCTCAAATGTTATTGAGCCCTGCGGATAAATAAATGTCTCACCCGGCTTTAAGGATTTAAGTCCTACTTGCTTCATCTTAGAAGTATCAATTCGATAGACCGATTGTGGAACGCCACTATCTAGACCTAAATCACCAATCCATGCAGATAATAAAAGCCTTGGATCAAGGGCTTCAGGGAAAACGCTGATTGCACCATTATTAGTACTGCGCGCATATGTTGGAACAAAGGAACCAACAAAACCAATTTGCGGATCCGCATCAGGAACTTTGATCGCACCGATGGATCGAAGATTCCCATCTTGTGGCAAGAATGGAATTGGACCTTGCATCGCCACATTGCCCTTTGAATCTCTAACCGTTACCACAGGTGAGTATCCATTGGCTTGTAGGTAGATATTTGTATTTCCTACCTTTAAAGGCGAGTTAACTTTAATGACTCGCTGAGTAAATTTTGTTAAATCGCCTTGCGCAAATGTAACATCGAGGGTGTAGTCCTCTGGTGCGTTTGTCTCCACATTATATTTGGCCGTGAATTTATCTATTTTGATCGAAAAATCTGAAAGGTTATTTTCTTTAAAGAGTTTTCCATACTGCAAAGAGTCATAACTAGTTGGAGTATTCACAAATCTTTCGCCAACATTGAGTATTGCATCCCCCCGCATACCAAAAAGTGAACTAAAAGAAATTCCTAATAAAACAAGAATCAATGCCAGATGAAAAAAGAGGTTTCCAGTTTCACGAGAGAAACCTTTCTCGGCCGATATGGAACCATCTTTTTCTAAAATTCTAAATCGATTTGTTTTAAACCACGCTCTTGCCTTGTCCAACTCATCACCCTGTGCAGTCCAAGAAGCGTGATGCTCCATGCGGTCTAAGTTTTTAGGGGTCGCCGGCGGAAGCGCACGAGCTGCATGGAAATGTTCGATTGTTCGAGGTAGAACACAGCCGATAAGGGAAATAAAAAGCAGAATATAAATAGCGCTAAACCAAGGTGAGCCATAGACATCGAAGAGAGAAAAGCGATCCATCCATCGCGAAAGATCTGGGGAATTCTTGAAATACTCGCTAACTTTCATTGGATTTTGTGTACGTTGTGGAATCAGAGAACCTGGAATAGCCGCAACACCAAGCATTAAAAGAAGAATTAGCGCCGTTCGCATACTGGTTAACTGGCGCCAGCTGTAGCGCAGCAGACCAACACTGCCTAGTTCTGGAATTTGTATTTCTTGACTCATTTAAACCACCGGTATGAAATCAGATATGAGGGAACGGATTGAATTCATCATCTGACCCCATAAGCCAGTAACTTCTAAAACACCAATGACAATCAGGAAGATTCCGCCAACCTTTGAAATTAGGTCCCCGCGCTTCACTAAATACTTACGCATTTTTTCTGAGCGATCAAGAAATACGCCTGATGCAATGAAGGGCAAGCCCAATCCAAAGCAATAGCCAAGAGATAACAAAGCACCGCGAGCCGCACTTGATTCCTGAAAAGCTAAAGTTTCAACGGCTGCCAACGCCGGACCAATGCAAGGTGTCCAGCCAATGCCAAAAAGAAAACCTAAAACTGGAGCACCAATTAATCCTCCCGTTGTTTTAATTGTTGGTCGAAATGTTGGGGCAAAAGGAAATTTACCCAGAAAAACAAAACCTAAGAAAATAGTTATCAATCCGAGGATTCGCGAAATCACATCTTCATTTGCGGCTAAGTGATTTCCAATTCCTCCAAAAATTGCGCCATAGGAGACAAAGACCGCACTAAATCCAAGTACAAATAGGATTGATCCCAGTAAGACCTTGCCACGATTGGCAGAAAAGCCTGCAGCAAAAGATAAATAACCAGGAACAAGCGGTAATACACACGGTGATAAAAATGAAATAACTCCTGCAAGAAATGCAACAGGTAACGCAGTAACTAGGAAGCCGCTCATTATCTGTTCTACAAAGAAATCTTTCATTCAGCGCTCACCCGCTCAATCAAATCTGTTAGCGAAGCAACTGTGATTGCTCCCGAAATTCGTGCTGCAACTCCTCCTTTTTTATCAATAACAACCGTGGAGGGAATTGCGTTTGCAGGCAGAGAGCCTTTGAAACCAATTAATAATGAGTCATCGATGAGGGTTGGATAAGGCAGTGCAAAACGTCGCTGGAAGGCTTCAGCAGTTGCAGGATTATCACGAGTTAAAATTCCGATAAATTCAACATCGCTGTATTTAACTGCAAGGGCTGCAAGAGTTGGGGCTTCTGCTCTACATGGGGAACACCATGATGCCCAAACATTTACTACGGCTACTTTGCCAACTTCATATTTGTAATTAGTGCCGGATAAAGTCATTCCGGACAAAGTTGGGGCTTCAATTCTTTTTTCAGCTTTAATAAAAGTAACTGCCCCATTGCCTGCAACAAAGCTTTCTTGAGAACTAGAAGTTCCTCCACCGCCGCACGAAGTTAATAACACTGCGATAGTGAGTACAGCAATAGCTTTAATTGCTAATTTCATTACTTCTTCTTCGGCAACAAGTGACGCGCAGGTTCAGAGTAAGTAAGACCAGAGATAAAACCTTCATCATCAAAATGAACACTGGTAACTGATGCTAAAGAACATTCCCGGCGGCGGGGATCGTGAATTAATCTACGGTTTTCTATAGCACTTCGTAGAATCCAAATTGGTAGCTGGTGTGAAACAACGATTGCATCTTTACCGTTTGCTGCATCTCGTGCGGCAAAAATGGCCGCCAGCATTCTGTTTATCTGCTCGTCGTATGGTTCACCCCATGAAGGTTTCCATGGATTCCATAAGTGGCGCCACGATGATGGGTGCTTTAGAACCCCATCGCCAACTCCAAAAGGTTTTCCTTCGAAAATATTAGCTGCTTCAATCAAACGCTCATCAGTAGTAATTGAGATTTTGTGGGCCGCTGCAATCGGAGCAGCCGTTTCTTGAGCCCGCTGTAATGGTGAAACATGCAGTGCGCCAAGATCAATTGTGCGCGACCAGTCACCTAATGTTTTCGCCATTTCTTGCCCACGGGCCGAAAGGCTCCAGCCGGGTTGGCGACCGTAGAGAATCTTGTTGGGATTTTCTACTTCTCCGTGACGAACGACATGAACCGTTGAACTCATTGGTAAAGCATAAAGCGTCCCAATAGATGCAAGTTCGTTAAGGTAGTGACATGGCACTCACGGCGAAGCGAGCAGCCTTTTTTGATGTAGATAACACCCTGATTCGTGGCTCGACCCTGTATTTCCTGGGTAAGGGTATGTATCAACGTGGATATTTCACAAAGAAGGATATTTCGCGATTTGTTTTGGCCAATCTTAGGTTTCGCCTTACTGGTAAAGAAAATAAAGAAGAGATTCAACGCTTTCAAGATGCTGCAACTGATTTTATTGGTGGCCATGACGTTGAAGATATTGGCAAGATCGCTCAAGAGATTTATGACCAATATGTATCCCCCGCATTGTGGCAAGGAACAATTGATATTGCACAAAAACATTTAGCTGCTGGCGAAGAAGTTTGGTTAGTCACTGCAGCACCTGAAGATATGGCAGTACTGATTGCTAAACGTTTGGGATTTACTGGCGCTCTCGGCAGCAAAGCTGAGACTAAAGATGGTAAGTACACCGGTGCAATGTCAGGTGCGCTTTTGCATGGAAAAGAAAAGGCTGTTGCGGTTCGTGAGTTAGCAAAACAAAAAGGATTAGATCTAAAGGATTGTTACTCATATTCTGATAGCCATAATGATTTTCCATTGCTTCAATGCGTTGGGCATCCATCTGCAATTAACCCAGATGCCATCTTGTCATTACGCGCCATGGCAGAAGGTTGGCCAATCCACGATTTCCGTAGAGCCCGACATTTGGCGAAAATTGTTTCCCCGGTTGTGGTTCGACTTGCAGCTCTTGGCACTTGGCTGACTCCGCGCAGAAAGCAACGTTGATTAACCCATAAAGGCTAAATACCAGTAATGTAAGCAAGTTATGGAAATGCGCTCTTTCTCCGACTACCTACGTAGTGTCGATGATGATGCCTTCTTGCAATTATTTTCTGCGCGTCCAGATTTAGTAACTCCGGTTCCACCGGATATTGCATCCCTTGCAGTGCGTGCATGTTCTGCACCAAGTTTGGCTCGTGCCATTGATTCTCTTAATCAGTGGCAGTTCCAAGTATTAGAAGCTGCAGCAGCACTTAACGAACCTTTTTCATTAAAAAGCATTGTTGCGATTACTGATAAAGCCGCCGCGCAAGCATTAGAACACTTGATTTCTATCGGCCTTGTTTATCCATCTGATGATGGCATGCGCCTTCCTTCACAGTTACGTGATGTTATTGGCAATGAACCCGCCGGTCTTGGCCCAGCATCAATTGCAAAAGTTAAGTTAGCTGAAATTGAAAACGCTCCGGCAGAAGCAATGAAGGTTCTTGAACGATTAATTTGGGGTCCGCCCCGTGGAAGTGTTGGCGATATCAAAAATCCTGGACCCGGAGTTTCTTGGTTACTTGAACACAAAATCCTTGTCCCACTTGATCAACGCACCGTCATATTGCCTCGTGAAGTCGCAATTCATTTGCGCGGCGGCAAAGTGCATAAAGAAAGATTTATTGTTCAACCTAAACTCAATGGCACAAAGCGCGATGAACGCCACATCGATTTAGCTGCGATAGCGAACATCTCAACCGTCTTACGTTGGGTTGAAGAACTCCTCAATTTTTGGGCTGATGAACCTTCTGATGCCCTTCGTGCTGGTGGAATTGGCGTGCGCGATTTAAAAATTCTTTCTACTCACCTTGGTGTCGATGAATCGTGTACTGCTTTTATTACTGAACTGGCATATCTATCGTCACTCATTAGCATCGATGCAGAAGATCGAATTATGCCAAGCAACAAATTTGATATTTGGTTGATGCAAACACCTTCAGATCGCTGGCAAGTGCTTGCCTCGCAATGGTTAATTACTTCTAGGGTAAGTGGACTTGTTGGACGTGCTGATACAAAAAATGTTGCTGCCCTTGGTCCAGAACTCGATCGGGTAAATGCAGCCAAAGTGCGTGCCTTAACACTTTCAATTCTTCAAGAAAATCGGAATATTGCTCCTGAATTAAATTCTTTTAATGAAGTGATTGCTTGGCGTGCGCCAGTGCGTCGCAATTCATCCCTACAGGAAGAGTTAGCAAGTTGGACTTTGCGTGAAGCTGAATGGATGGGAATCACTGGCCAAGGCGCTATATCTAAATACGGCGTTGAATTCCTAAACGGTGAAGATTTAGCGGTTATTAATGAAGATTTGCCCAAGACCGTAGATCATATTTTGATTCAAAGCGACAACACAGCAATTGCACCTGGTCCTTTAGAACATGAAATTTCGCAGCAGTTAGCCATGATGGCTGAAATCGAAAGTCGCGGTGGAGCTACGGTGTATCGATTTAGCGAAGCAACGATTCGCCGAGCTCTCGATCATGGCAAAACAGGTGATGAAATTAAATCTTTCTTAATTAAAACATCTAAAACTCCAATGCCTCAGCCTTTGGAGTATTTGATTGCTGACGTTTCAAAAAAACATGGCAAGTTGCGAGTAGGTAACACCACAGCATTTATTCGATGTGAAGATACAGCCTTAATTTCACAGATTATGAATGATAAAAGGTTAGAAATACTTGCGCTTCGTCGAATTGCGCCAGAAGTTGTTATCTGCGATCACGATGCAACTGACACAATGCGAATTTTGCGTGAAGCGGGTTATTTGCCCGCGGGTGAATCATCAGCTGGAATCATGCTCACCGGTCCTCGGTCTAATCGTGCACTCACTAAGCCTCGACCACCGAGAGTTATAGGTGAGATTGAAATTCCTACTGCAGAAAATTTAGATGCTGCAATCCGCGCAATTCGTACCGGTGAAAAATCAACGCACAAGCAAACACATTTGCGCCAATTAGCTAACGAAGCATTAGGTGCACTGCCTCGTACAACTGCAAATGAAACTATGGACTTGGTTAGCAAATACATTACCGAAGAGAAATCACTTTCAATTGGCTATGCCGACAACAATGGCTCTGTCACACATCGAATCATTGATCCCATTCGCGTCAGCGCAGGAGCCTTAATTGCCCGTGACCACGCAACGGGAGAAGTACAGTCCTTTAGAATTCCCCGCATCACCGGCGTAGCACCACTATAGGATTGACCCATGTTGGCCGCCCTAGAAGCTCTCGTTAAGTTGGAATCTCCTACAGAGGACCTACAAGCTTGTAACGATGTTGTGCGCTTAGCTAGCGATATCGCAACGAGAATTCTCGGTACTCCTGCAGAAATTCGCGACGTCAATGGCCGCCCTGTTTTTTGGTGGGGTGCTAATAATCCCGATGTAGTTGTACTGGCCCACTTAGATACCGTTTGGCCTAAAGGATCTTTTACCCCTTTGTGGAATGTTGAAGGAACGAAAGCAACAGGTCCTGGAATCTTTGACATGAAAGCTGGTTTTGTTCAAGCTCTTTACGCAATGAAGGGAATTACTGGATCTGTAGCTCTAGTTGCAACCACTGATGAAGAAACTGGTAGCGCAACAAGCAAAGAGTTTATTAAAGAAATTTCAGCTGCTGCTAAAGCTGTCTTAGTTTTAGAGGCTTCACTCAATGGAATGGTGAAGACGGGCCGCAAGGGCACTGCCATGTATCAAATCAAGATTCATGGAAAAGCTTCACATGCAGGGCTTGAACCCGAAAAAGGTGTGAACTCCACAATTGAAATCGCTCATGCTGTTATTGCAGTTGCAGCTTTAGAAAATAAAGAGCATGGAACAACAGTTGTTCCAACAATGCTGCGTGCCGGCAACACAACTAATACTGTTCCAGATCTTGCAGTTCTAGATGTTGATATCCGTTCATATTCGATGGATGATTTAAAGCGAGTTGATGCAGCAATAAGAGATTTAAAAGCAGTAAATCCACAAACACGTTATGAAATAGCTGGTGGATTTAATCGGCCGCCACTTGAAACTTCGTCAACAATGGCCCTTTACGAGCGTGCAGAAAAAGTTGCTAGAGAGCTAGGTATGAAGCCACTAGGTCATGCATCTGTTGGTGGTGCAAGTGATGGCAATTTCGCAGCTGCTGCTGGTGCACAAGTTCTTGATGGTTTAGGCGCAATAGGCGATGGCGCTCACGCAGCACATGAATGGGTAGACATCAGTACCCTTGATGTTCGAAGCAATCTCTTGCATGCATTAATTAAGGATTTACTAAATGACTGATGGCCCGTTAATCGTTCAAAGCGATAAAACGCTGCTATTAGATATTGATCATCCACTTTCTACCGAATGTCGACGCGCAATTGCGCCATTTGCTGAATTAGAGCGGTCTCCAGAACACATTCACACATATCGCTTAACTCCCCTTGGTTTGTGGAATGCACGTGCCGCAGGCCATGATGCCGAGCAAGTAATCGATACATTAATTAAATACTCACGTTATGCCGTTCCACATTCAATTTTAATTGATGTTGCCGAAACCATGTCTCGCTACGGGCGCCTGCGTCTTGAAGCAGATCCTGTTCATGGATTGATTCTGGTGACCACAGATTCTGCAGTGCTCGAAGAAGTTATTCGAGCAAAAAAGATTCAACCTCTTCTTGGTGCGCGTATTGATAAAGAAACTATTGCAGTACTGCCAAGCCAGCGGGGTCAGATTAAGCAATCACTACTTCGACTTGGTTGGCCAGCTGAAGATTTTGCCGGCTACGTAGATGGCCAGGCCCATGACATCGCACTTAAACAAGAGGATTGGAAGATACGTCCATACCAAGAGTTAGCTGCCGAAGGGTTTTGGCATGGTGGTTCTGGTGTAGTTGTACTTCCTTGCGGTGCAGGAAAGACAATCGTTGGTGCAGCAGCAATGGCGCATGCAAAGGCCACAACATTAATTTTGGTTACTAACACTGTGGCTGCTCGCCAATGGCGCGAGGAACTACTAAAGCGAACCACCCTCAACGAAGATGAAATCGGTGAATATTCAGGGGCCAAGAAAGAGATTCGTCCTGTAACTATTGCTACCTATCAAGTAATGACAAAGAAAAAGAACGGTGTTTATGCCCACCTTGATCTCTTTGATTCATACGACTGGGGCCTAATTATTTACGATGAAGTTCACTTATTGCCTGCACCAATTTTCCGTTTTACTGCCGATATTCAATCTCGCCGTCGTCTAGGTTTAACTGCCACCTTAGTGCGAGAAGATGGAATGGAAGGTGAGGTTTTCTCTCTCATCGGCCCAAAGCGCTTTGATGTTCCTTGGAAAGAGATTGAATCACAGGGATACATCGCCCCAGCCGAATGTATTGAAGTCCGAGTAAATCTGACCGAGACCGAACGATTGTCATATGCAACCGCTGAAGTTGAAAACAGATATCGCTTCTGTGCAACGACCCGTACTAAGCGCGATGTGGTTGAAGCTTTAGTCAAAAAGCATCAGGGCGAACAGATCTTGGTTATCGGTCAATATATTGATCAGCTTGATGAACTCTCAGAAGTTCTTGGCGTCCCAGTAATTAAAGGTGAAACACCAGTTAAAGAACGTGAGATTCTTTTTAATAAATTTCGATCTGGTGAGTTAACAACACTCGTTGTTTCAAAAGTTGCTAACTTTTCAATTGATTTACCAGATGCAACTATTGCGATTCAAGTCAGTGGTGCATTTGGTAGTCGTCAGGAAGAAGCACAACGTTTAGGGCGAATCTTGCGTCCAAAATCTGATGGACGAACTGCAAAGTTTTATTCAGTTGTTTCCAGAGACACCATCGATCAAGACTTTGCACAAAATCGTCAACGCTTCTTAGCTGAGCAGGGTTACTCTTACAAAATTATTGACGCTGACGATGTTTTTCAAGGGAAACTCTAAATCGTTCTGGATCCACTTTAAAGAAATCATGATGCACGCCATCAATATGAATCACTGGAACTTGTTCACCATAAAGCTTTTCTAATTCAGGGCTTTCATCGATATATATTTTTTCAATTTCAAAGTTCAATTCATCTCGCATTGACGCAAGCACATCTAAAGCAACATCGCACAAATGACAACCTTGTCGTGAGAAAACGGTTATGACTGTCATCGCGCTGGGCCTTTCTGTCAGTTTGCTTAGAGAATGGATTAATTCAACCCCAAGTTATGAGGCAATCATCTCACCTTGATAGTGTGCGCCCATGCGGAAAATCCTCCCTATGAAGGTGCGGGCTAGCGCAATTGCCCTAGCTCTCGTGGCTTCGATTTTTTCTGCACCCACTGCGCAAGCTTTATATAAAACTATTCCTGCCACCCAATGGGGAAACATTTATGCTGGAACTACTTCGACTACAAAACCTGAAACTCGCGGCAAGGTTGCCAATGCAGTAGCCAAATCAAAGTTTGAAGTTAAGTACAACAACTTTCCAGATTGGGCGAAAAGAGAAGTTCAAGCAGCAGTTGACGTATGGGCTGCAAATTTTTCTTCATCCGTTCCTGTCATTGTTGATGCCTCCTGGGGCCGTTCAAGTTCTTGGGGAATTTTGGGGAGTGCACGTCCATCAAATTTCTATTCTGGTTTTGCTGGCGCTCCCGATCCGTCGCTTTGGTACGCCTCAGCTTTAGCAAATTCATTAGCCGGAAAAGATTTAGATAAAGCAAATCCTGAAATGGTTATTCAAGTTAACTCCGGTGCCGATTGGAATACGCGCGGTGATGGCGCGCCTAGTGCTAATGAATACGATTTGGAATCAGTTTTCTTGCACGAGATTGCACACGGTCTAGGTTTTCTTTCAAACGATGCTTATGACTCTTTATTTGGGATAGCAAGTTTAGATCAACCAACTTCCTTTGATGCCTATGCACAAACTGCCGATGGTCGCCGATTGGCAGATCTGCCTTCACCGTCACTTGAACTTGGAAAAGCTTTAACTACTTCACTTGTATGGTCAGGCCCACTTGGAATAAAAGCAAATAATGGTGTCAAGCCAAAGTTGTACACGCCATCACAATATGAACCTGGTTCCTCTACTAGTCATTTAGATGAAGCAACATTTTCAAAGACTGGTTTAGATTCAGTAATGACGCCAAATTTAGATCCTGGCGAAATTTTTAAGGAGCCAGGGCCATTGCTGTTGGCAATGATGGAAGATATGCACAATAAACCTCCGGCAGGTGTTGCAATTGATTTGCCTGAAATTCCAAGGAATGTGCAGGCATTTGTTGCAGACTCCGCTGCCCTTATTTCCTTCGATCCGCCAGTAAATATCCGCACGGCCCAAATCACCGAGTACGTCATAAAGAATTTAAGGACTGGTCTTGAAAAGAAAACGCTCTCAAGTCCGATTGTTGTCAGTGGTTTAAAAAATGGTACGTCCTATACGTTTTCTGTTGTCGCTAAGAACACATTAGGCTTTTCAGAAGCAGTAACGAGTAAGGCTGTTATACCTCAAGCCGGATGGAAGAGTTCTATTTTGGATTCGACTGCCGATGGAAAATCCGTATCAAGTACATCGTTTAATGGGCAACCAGCTGTGGTTTATACCGACACAAAAAGCGGTGATTTAAAGTTAGCTATCTTTGATGGCAAATCGTGGAAGAAAGTAACTGTCGATGGAGCAGGCGGAACAGGCGGGCGAACATCAAATCCGATATCTGGACCTGTTTCATTGTGCGTTAATGGAAGCGGAACTAAGCAAACTCTTCACATCTTCTACAGCGATTCAACTGAAAAAGATCTACGCTACGCCGCTTACAACGCAAAGCGATTTACTTTTGAAATAGTCGACGGAAATGGCCCTTCAGTTAATGATTACGCAGATCCTATCCGCGTGCGAACGTCAAGTGATGTTAGTGTCACAAATGCATGCGTTGCTACTGCCTCAGGGATCCAAGTTTTTTATCGTGATGAGAGCCAAGGTGTGCTGCTAGGAGCGGTAAAAACTAAGTCAACTTCTTGGAGCTACGAGATGATAGATGGAGATCGCAAAAGCGATAGCCGCACAACTGGAGATGTTGGCTTTCATTTGCAAGCAATCTACGATGGCGCAAAAACTTACATTGCTTACGATTCAGTTGTATCTAAGAATCAGAAAAATGAAATTACTGCTGGAGCAATTCGTGTCGCTGTTCGAGCCGGCAGTGATCCGAATACTTGGAGCTACCAGACCCTAGATATTTCAACAGATGAGGCATCTGTTTTCGGTTACGACGTTGCAATGTCAAAGATCAATGGAGATATATTAATTACATGGCTTGCAACTTCGATTGCAACTTTTCCGAAGCCAAACCAGATTAGATGGGCGGTATTAAGTAAGCCGCTTGAAATTTCAAAGATAACGACAGAAAACTTCGGAACTCCTGGGGAGTATCTTTCAACTGATGGAAAAAATATTCTCTTTAACTGTCAGGATCGATTGTGCGTCCTTGATACCAGCAAAAAAGATCTGGGACAAACTGCAATCCGTTTAATCAGAAGCACCCAAGGCTCTGAACCAACTCAGAGCACCTGGGTGACTGTAAATAAAGTTAAGTATGTGCTTGCCACTGTTAGTGGGAAGCTGGCCTTACTAAAACCGTAATTACTATTTAGCGTTACGGCGCTGAATGCGAGTCTTCTTGAGAAGTTTCTTGTGCTTCTTCTTCGCCATGCGCTTGCGTCGCTTTTTAATTACGGAACCCATATGTCACGCTCTCATTTCATTCATCGATGTCCTTGGGGCGTTAGATTACCTCTAGTTGAGGGTAAAAATCGAAACGGTATCTGCGCTTGCGCTGATGCACATAATTCCAAAATCCTTAGATAAATAGAGCCCGAGCACGTCAATCTGTTCTATCGGTGCGCTGTAGCCCCCTGTGATGGCACCTTTTGCATCAAAAGTTAGTAGCAGTGGCGTTGGAGCCTTGGGTAACCAATTCGCTAATTGAGTAAGAGCGCCTTTTGATTGGAAAAATGCGTAGGTTGATCCTGATATAAAAGTTTTTCCATTAGAAGCAAATCTGTAGGTCCACGTCGGTAGATATGAGTTTGAAAACTTTGTAATAGCGCTTTCAGCCTTGGTGCCCGTAATAACTTCTCCACCGAGCAAAATTGAAGTTGAAGCACTGCTCCAATTTCGTAATGCCTTTGGTGCAGAACTGCGAACAACTGAAATGACTTTGCCAACTTTAGAAATCTTAACAATTACTCCATCGACTTTACCAGCTAGTTTTTTGCCACTTAAAGTTTCAGAACTAGAGCCAACTACTGTCATTGATCCATCAGCAGCTTTAACTACTGCTTCGAAATTAGTTGCACTCGTGCCAATAAATTTAGGCTTTGATATCTTGCCTGATAAATCTGCACTAATTACTGCTCCTGAACTTCCAACTGCAGTCAAAGCAGTTTTATTAACCGTAATGGCATTAATTAGAATTGGGGATGCAAGTTGTAGTGAGTATTGCGCTAGCGCTTGTGAGTTTGGATCTATAGACCACAAAGTAAAAGCATCTAAGTCAGTAGTAAAAATATCTGGAATTACTGTGATGTTGTCTGGATTTAGCGGACTGAGACTTGGCAATGGAGTTGGTGTTGCTCGCTGTAATGAAGTTGAACCAGCAATCCAAATCGTTCCAGTACTATCAACAGTCGCTGCAGATGCAACTGAAGGCGAGGCGTTATCTAAGTCGATTCTCCATAGCTCTTTTCCAGTTACATCCATGCCTTTAGCAAATGATTTATCGCCCTTATTGCCATAGACCACAATTGTTTTGCCGCTTGTGACTAAACCAGCGAACTCATCTAGGCTTGAAACAGTTGTAATTAACTTTAAAGGTTTAACTACTGGTTTCTTGGTAGCAGCTAAAGCTTGAGAATTAAAGAGGAGCGTTGAGATTACAACAAGTGAAAAAAGGCGTTTCACGCTAATTCCTGCGAGCGATCGCGCGCAGCTTTCATTGCGCTGGCAATAATTTCGCCAATCTGGTCGGATTCAAATGATGCTAGCGCTGCGGCGGTGGTGCCGTTAGGACTTGTCACATTTTCACGCAAAGTTGTTGCGCTTTTGCCAGATTCACCAAGGAGTTTTGCTGCGCCAACAATTGTTTGCACTGTAAGCGTTGTAGCATCGGCATCAGATAAGCCAAGCGATTTTGCTCCAGCTACCATAGCTTCAACAAATCTGAAGAAGTAGGCAGGACCTGATCCGCTTGTTGCAGTTACTGCATCTTGTAAGTCTTCAGAAACTTGAATTACTTTTCCGGTTGCAGCAAGGAATCCCATTACAAAAGCGTTCTGCTCTGCGCTAACGCCCAACCCCAAAGACACCGCAGCCATTCCAGCTCCGACCATTGTTGGAGTATTTGGCATGACTCGTACAACAGGGTTACTTGTTCCAAGGCCTGCTTCAATGAATGCGATTTTCTTACCTGCGGCAAAAGTGATTACTAACGCCGACGTATTAATACTGCCTTTGATTTCTTCGAGTACTGCCGTCATATCTTGTGGCTTAACTACTAAAAGCAGGGCATCGGCCTTTGCTACGTTAGCTGATAAATCAGCAACACGTATTCCATAGCGGGCTATTAATTCATCGGCGCGATCTTTACGTTTTTCAGAGATAACAATGGATTGTGGTGAAACACCATAAGAAATTAGGGCAGCAATAAGGGCTTCACCCATTACGCCAGCCCCAATTACTCCAACTTGTTTCATGTAATAAGCCTACCTTTATGCCTGTAGGCTCTGCGACTATGTCAGAAATAAAACCAGGGTTTGCGCGTGATTGGGTTGAATTTAGCGACCCAAATGACGAAGAAGAAATCTTCAAGTGTGACCTCACATGGTTGACCTCTTTTTGGACCTGTATTTATGGTGATGGTTGCCAAGGTGTATTTAAAAATCAACCATTTAGTGGTTGCTGCACTGAAGGTGCCATGTATACCGACGAAGATGATGAGAAGCGCACTGATAAAGCTGCGGCTTATTTAACTCCCGACATGTGGCAGTTTTATTCAGAAGCTCGCCCAAAAAAGCCAGGTGGCGCTCTACGTATTTCAGAAAAAGATGAAGATGGCGATCGCAAAACTCGTCGCGTTGAAGATGGTTGCATTTTCTTAAACCGTAAAGGTTATGAAGCAGAAGGTTTCACTGGTTCATTTGGTTGCGTACTTCATCACTTAGCAATTAAAGAAAAGAAACACTTTGTTGATACAAAGCCTGATGTCTGCTGGCAGTTGCCATTGCGTCGCAGTTTTGAAACTCGCGAAGTTGGCGAGCGCGAATATTCAATTACCGTCATTGGTGAATACGAACGCCTTGCATGGGGCGATGGCGGAGATGATTTCGATTGGTACTGCACTAGTAATCCCGAAGCGCATGTGGGCACAGAGCCGGTATATATCTCCAATAAATATGAACTTCAAAAACTCATGGGCGAAGCCGCCTATGCCGAGCTTGCACGCTTGTGCGACATACGCGTTGCAGGAATCAAGGATGCCCAGAGCCGTTCTTTGCCGCTCTTTGTCATTCAACATCCAGCAACACTTGCTGCCCAGAAGAATTAGTCAGTACTTAGTTCTAGGCTCTACCTATGGCCAAAGTCGAAAAGGATCCATTCCGCTGTAGTGAATGCGGTTGGAGCTCGCAAAAGTGGGTCGGCCGTTGCGGTGAATGCCAAGCTTGGGGCTCTGTTGAAGAGTTAGCTGCACCTAAGAAACTCTCACTTGTTCCCGGAAATGTAACTAATAAAGCAACTCCTATTGGTGATGTTGATTTATCTGCCGCCCATGCACGTCCTACAGGAGTTTCTGAACTCGATCGCGTACTTGGTGGCGGACTTGTACCGGGAGCTGCGATCTTATTAGCCGGTGAACCCGGTGTTGGTAAATCAACGTTGCTGCTTTCAGTTGCAGCACAAACTGCCGCTAAAGGAATTCCAGCGCTCTATATCAGCGGTGAAGAATCTGCATCACAAGTTCGACTTCGCGCCGAACGTATCAAGGCAATCGACCCACAGTTATTCCTTGCATCCGAAACTGATTTAGGCGCAGTAATTGCCCACATAGATGCAGTTAAGCCCCAGTTATTGATTATCGACTCAGTACAAACAATTGGCAGCAGCACAGCCGATGGTTCACCCGGTGGAGTGACACAAGTGCGTGAAGTTGCTGGAGCCCTTATTCGAATTTGTAAAGATCGCGATATTACATTGCTGCTTGTTGGCCATGTAACAAAAGATGGATCTATTGCTGGTCCACGTCTGTTAGAGCACATAGTTGATGTTGTTCTTCAGTTTGAAGGCGAGCGTCACTCACGTCTTCGTTTGATTCGCGCAATAAAAAATCGCTTTGGTGCATCTGATGAAGTTGGTTGTTTTGATTTAAGTGATTCCGGAATCGAATCAGTTCTTGATCCCACAGGTTTATTTACTTCTCGTCACGCCGAACCAGTCCCTGGAACATGCGTAACAGTTACCCTCGAAGGTCGACGCCCATTACTTGCTGAAATCCAAGCGTTAGTAAGTCAGGGGCGCGAAAATGATTTTGGTAACGCCCGCCGTGTTGTTTCAGGTCTTGATTCTGCCCGCACATCAATGACTTTAGCTGTGCTCGAACTTCGCGCAGGAGTTCGCGTTGGCGGCCGCGATGTTTATGCAGCTACTGTCGGCGGAATGAAAATGTCAGAACCTGCTGCAGATTTAGCACTTGCTTTGGCAGTTGCATCTGCAGCTAAAGGTTTAGCTCTACCTTCTGACTTAGTTGCAATCGGTGAAGTTGGCTTAGCGGGCGAAATCCGAAAGGTCAGCGGTGTAGATCGTCGTCTGCAAGAAGCATTTCGCTTAGGTTTCAAGCGCGCGCTAGTTCCCACTGGATCTGAAACAAAAATCGCTGGAATGGAAATCGTTGAAGTTTCACGCCTTGACCAAGCACTCAAACGGGTAAAAATAACTGGCGAATGAACCAGCTAGAAAAACCGATAACTTCCTGGTTTAAGAAAAACAAACGCGATCTGCCTTGGCGCAACACAACGCCTTGGGGCGTCATGGTTAGTGAATATATGTTGCAACAAACCCCCGTTAATCGAGTTCTTCCTAAATGGGATGAATGGATGAACCGCTGGCCAACACCAAAAGATTTAGCCCAAGCATCTCCCGCCCAAGTCATTACGGCGTGGGGGCGACTTGGTTATCCGCGTCGAGCATTGCGCTTGCATGCTGCCGCACAAATAATCGCTGAAGATTTCGATAACCAAGTTCCACAAGATGTTGAAACTCTAAAAACTTTGCCAGGAATCGGTGAATATACCGCAGCTGCAATTGCTGCCTTTGCCTTTGAACAACAAACGCTAGTGATGGATGTAAATATCCGCAGGTTATTAACCCGCATCATCGATGGCAATGAACACGCAAAACCTGCACCAACAGTTAAAGAGAAAGCCTCACGACTTGCACTTCAGCCAACTAAAAATGCACACATCTGGGCCGCTGCAACTATGGAACTTGGTGCACTCGTCTGCACATCAAAGAATCCAATCTGCGAACAGTGCCCAGTTATCGGGCAATGCAACTGGCGCAAAAATGGTTATCCAAAAACAGATTTAGTTCGTAAATCACAGGATTGGCACGGCACCGATAGAAAATGCCGAGGAACGATTGTCCAAGCTCTGCGTGAGAATGAATCACTCACTGAAAACGCAATCAAGAAACTCTGGCCAGATGAGTCACAAGTAGAAAGAGCTTTAAAAACTCTGCAACAAGATTTACTCATAGAAGCTATCGCCCGTAACCGTTATAGACTTCCACAATGAATACGTCTGGGAATACGTCTGGGATTCGCATAGCCGTTAAAGTTGATGGACCGCGAATCCTGCAACTCATTAAGGATTTAGCAGAGTATGAAAAGGCTCCGCTAGAAGCTAAGGCCACATTGCAACAAATTGAAGAAACTATTTTTAGTGATAAGCCGACTGCCTTTTGCCATGTTGCTGAAGTAGATGGCCAAGTAATCGGAATTGCTATCTGGTTCCTTAACTACTCAACGTGGCTAGGCAAACCCGGAATGTATTTAGAAGATCTCTATGTTGACCCTGCTCATCGTGGTAAAGGTTTCGGAATGGGATTTCTAAAAACTCTTGCAAAGATCTGTGTCGAACGTGGATATGAAAGATTCCAATGGTGGGTTCTAGATTGGAATGAACCATCCATTGAACTCTATAAATCCATTGGCGCAGTGGCCATGGATGAATGGACAGTTTTCCGACTTAGTGGAGATCCATTAAAGGTTTTTGCCGGTAACGCTTAAATAATTGGAATCACAATTTCGTTGTACTGCAAAAAGCCCGGCTTAAATGGTGGATCAAAGCGAGCGATTCTGGTTTCGTCAGAGAGTGCCACGTTTTCTTTTTCGGCAGCGGCACGAAGCGCGGCGATTTTCTGTGCAGATAATGCAGTAGTCGCTTTCCCGCGAAATGAAACAGCTACACAAATCTCTACACCAAGTTCGCGCAAAACAACTCTAGAATCAATTGGCAGAGGCATATCAGCAAGTGTGCTTCCTGCGGGCATTACGAATGAAACAAACCATTTACCCTCGGTGAGGTTCTCGGATTTTTGTGCAGTGATCACAGGAGCAGTCATAGCTATTTTCTCCGCAGTTTTATTTCCTTGAGAGATGTAGCTAAAGAGTGATCTGAAAGCAGAACTTCCCGCATCGGAATAGCTAGCAGAAGTTTTAACTTCGGCAACTACACAAGGAGCATATTCACGAATTTCAAACTCTGAATAAGTTTTTATTACGGTGAACTCTTGTCTTTTGGTCATAGTTGAGGTTACTCCAAAGTTATTAAATTGCCTTCACGTTTATTGTATGCCAGCCCTCTGCTCCATTAGGAAGAATAGGAACATTGGCCTGCGATTGTAGTTTTCCATCGCCGTCAGTTGCGCGCACGGTGATCCGGTGATTTCCCTTGGTGGCATTCCAATCAATCCACCACTGACGCCATGATGTTTTGGCAATCTCTGGTCCAAGAGTTGCGGTACGCCATGGTTGATTATCAATTTTAATTTCAATTTTAGATATTCCTGTTAGCGCCGCCCAAGCAACTCCAGCAATTGCAATTGGGCCGACAGAAAGCTCCCCATTATTTGAGGGAGTGTCAATTCGCGATTGCGTTTTAATTGGACCGCGTTCTGACCACCCTTGATCAATCCAGTACCCATGTTTTTGATCAAAGCGAGTAAGTTCAATTCGCATAAGCCACTTGGTAGCAGACACATAACCATAAAGCCCGGGCACGATAATGCGCGCAGGCCAACCGTTTCTATCCGGCAAAACTTCACCGTTCATTCCAATTACAATCATTGCATCGCGCCCATCCAAGGCGGCAAGAGGAAAACCTGCTGAAAAACCATCGACGGAGTAACCCATAATTTGGTCTGCATCTGCATGCGGCTGGGCTTCCTTAATCAGATCATCTAAACGAATTCCTTGCCAGCGAGCATTTCCAATTAATGTGCCGCCAACTTCATTTGAAACGCAAGAAATTGTGTCATCGAGTTCAAATGTTGGGCGCGCGATCAATTGATCATACGTGAGTGATATTGGATTAGAGACTAAACCAACGATTTCTAACTTCCAGTTATCTAATGAAATCTGCGGAATAGTAAATGCAGTGTCGATACGAAAAAAATCTTTATTAGACGTAAAAAACGGTGAGAGGCCAGGAGTCTTTAAGGCCGGATCAGGAGGCGGTGGCGCAAGTGGTTTTAGAGCTTTAGGAATTGCAGCCTTAGCTCTGTTTATCTGCACGACCGCTTTATGGGTAAGAAGTTTTGCACCTGCAGTTGCAGTGATAGTTACAGCACCAATTGCACCTACAGCTTTAAGTAGGTTACGGCGCGAAATCTGCATAGGCGCAACGGTAACCCTGATTTGCACTCACTGCCATTGGAAATTACTGTGCTTTTTGTTTGGCCGAAAATTTATATTTAAGCAGTTGGTGCTTCAGCTAAATTTTCAGGTGAGTCAGGCGTCTCGGCCTTGGCTGCACCCTTGAATGTAAAGATTGCATCTGCGCCTTCGCCTTCGGAATCGACAACGATGATCTCGCCGGCCTTAAGTTCACCGAACAGGATGCGCTCTGAAAGAGCATCTTCGATCTCACGTTGAATTGTGCGACGCAATGGACGAGCACCAAGAAGTGGGTCATAACCACGTGCAGCAAGCAAATCCTTAGCTGCAGGTGTTAATTCGATACCCATGTCTTTTGCTTGCAAACGATCATCAAGGTTCTTGATCATCAAATCAACGATTTGAATAATCTGATCCTTAGTTAACTGGTGGAAGACGATTACGTCATCGATACGGTTTAGGAATTCAGGGCGGAAATGAGTCTTAAGTTCGTCATTCACCTTGCCCTTCATACGTTCGTAATTTGTCTGATCATCATCACTGTTAGCAAAACCTAAACCTAAGCTCTTTGAGATGTCGCGAGTACCAAGGTTTGTAGTCATGATGATGACAGTGTTTTTGAAGTCAACAGTGCGACCTTGTGAATCTGTTAGTCGACCATCTTCAAGAACCTGAAGAAGTGAGTTAAAGATATCTGGGTGCGCTTTTTCGATTTCATCGAAAAGAACAACAGAGAATGGACGGCGTCGAACTTTTTCAGTCAACTGTCCACCTTCGTCATAACCTACATATCCAGGAGGTGCACCGAATAAACGAGATGCGGTGTGACGCTCTGAGTATTCAGACATATCCAATTGAATCAACGCATCTTGATCACCAAATAAGAATGATGCAAGTGTGCGTGAAAGTTCTGTCTTACCAACACCTGAAGGACCAGCGAAGATAAATGATCCACCAGGACGGCGAGGATCTTTTAGACCAGCACGTGTACGGCGGATGGCTTGTGACAAGGCCTTGATGGCTTGATCTTGTCCAATAACGCGGTTGTGGAGTTCATCTTCCATGCGAAGAAGGCGTGCGGTTTCTTCTTCAGTTAACTTAAAGACTGGAATTCCAGTTGATGCAGAAAGAACTTGGGCGATGAGTTCTTCATCAACCTCAGTAACCTTATCTAGATCAGTTGCTTTCCAATTCTTTTCAGCTTCATGCTTTTCGGCGATAAGGTTTTTTTCCTTATCGCGAAGAGATGCAGCCATTTCAAAGTCCTGACCGTCGATTGCAGATTCTTTTTCTTTGCGGGCATCTGCGATTTTGTCATCAAATGCGCGTAGTTCTGCGGGCGCGGTCATGCGCTTAATACGAAGACGTGAGCCTGCTTCATCGATTAAATCGATTGCCTTATCTGGCAAGAAACGATCTGATACATAGCGATCGGCAAGGTTTGCCGCCGCCGCTAGCGCACCGTCGGTAATTGATACGCGGTGATGAGTTTCGTAGCGGTCACGAAGACCCTTCAAAATTTCGATTGTGTGAGCAACTGATGGCTCTTTTACTTGGATTGGTTGGAAACGGCGCTCAAGAGCTGCGTCCTTTTCAACATGCTTGCGATACTCATCAAGAGTTGTCGCACCGATTGTCTGTAATTCACCGCGAGCAAGCATTGGTTTCAAGATGCTGGCAGCATCAATTGCACCTTCTGCAGCTCCGGCTCCAACAAGTGTGTGAATTTCATCGATGAAAAGAATGATGTCACCGCGAGTTTTAATCTCTTTGAGAACTTTCTTCAAGCGCTCTTCGAAATCTCCACGGTAACGGCTACCGGCAACAAGTGCACCAAGATCTAGTGAGTACAGCTGCTTATCTTTCAACGTTTCTGGAACATCGTTTTTATAAATAGCTTGTGCAAGACCTTCGACAACTGCAGTCTTACCAACACCTGGTTCGCCGATAAGAACTGGGTTATTTTTTGTGCGACGTGAAAGAACTTGCATCACGCGTTCAATTTCATTTTCGCGACCAATAACAGGATCAAGCTTTCCTTCGCGGGCAGCTTGTGTCAGGTTGCGACCAAATTGATCAAGCACCAAAGATGTTGAAGGTGTTCCTTCTGCAGGTCCGCCAGTTTGTACAGCTTCTTTACCTTGGTAACCAGAAAGCAATTGAATAACTTGTTGGCGAACGCGGTTGAGGTCAGCGCCAAGCTTTACAAGAACCTGTGCAGCAACGCCTTCACCTTCGCGGATAAGACCAAGCAAAATATGTTCAGTGCCAATGTAGTTATGACCAAGTTGCAGCGCTTCGCGAAGTGAAAGTTCTAGAACTTTCTTTGCACGCGGTGTAAATGGAATATGTCCACTTGGTGCTTGCTGACCTTGTCCGATAATTTCTTCAACTTGCGC
>WLIQ01000009.1 GCA_009726135.1 Actinomycetota bacterium
CAGCAGAAGAAGCGGCCCAGAAATGGATCGATGCTCATGCTGACGTTGTTGCGTCATGGCTTGGTAAGTAATCAAATAATCTAACAAGCAAGGCCTCTACTTGGTGAAAATCACTGGGTAGGGGCCTTGTTTTATATGTAGACTTTCGGCCATGAGCGCGCAATATGACTACATCATTGTTGGTGGTGGATCTGCAGGGTGTGCGCTAGCTAATCGTTTAAGTGAAAATCCCAATCACAAAGTTCTAGTTCTTGAAGCTGGACGTCGCGATTGGATTTGGGATGTATTTATTCACATGCCAGCTGCGTTAGCTTTTCCAATTGGCAGCAAATACTACGACTGGATGTATGAATCCGAACCAGAGCCTTTTATGAATAATCGCCGTATATATCATGCGCGTGGAAAAGTATTAGGTGGATCTTCTTCCATAAATGGGCAGATTTGGCAGCGTGGTAACGCAATGGATTATGAGCGCTGGTCTAAAGATCAAGGAATGGCTAACTGGGATTACGCCCACTGTTTGCCATATTTTAAAAAGATGGAGAACTGTTTAGCAGATCCCAAATCACCATTTCGTGGAGATAACGGTCCGCTTAAATTAGAGCGTGGACCAAGCAAGGGACCACTCTTTGCTGCATTCTTTAAAGCAACAGAAGAAGCTGGTTATCCACGAACAGATGACGTCAATGGTTATCGGCAAGAAGGTTTTGCAGCTTTCGATCGCAATGTATATCGCGGGCGTCGTCTGAGTGCATCACGCGCATATTTATATCCAGTTATGAATCGCAAGAACTTAACCGTGAAGACCCGCGCGCATGTAACTAAGGTTTTATTTGATGGCACAACGGCTACCGGAGTTGAAGTCCTCATCCGTGGCAAGAAACATGTATTTACTTCGCGTGAAGTAATTTTGTCAGGTGGCTCAATTAATACCCCACAGATTTTGCAACTATCAGGTGTTGGCAATAGAGTAGATCTAGAAAAACTAGGGATCAAAGTTGTTAAGGATTTGCCAGGCGTGGGTGCAAATCTGCAAGATCATCTTGAAGTTTATGTTCAGTACAAGTGCAAACTTCCTGTAACCCAGCAACCAATCACGCAGTTCTGGCGCCGCCCATTTATTGGCGCTGCATGGTTGTTCTTTAGAAAAGGCCCAGGAGCCACAAACCAATTTGAAGCCGGGGGATTTACACGTAGCAACAATGATGTGGCATATCCCAATTTGATGTTCCACTTCTTGCCTCTCGCCATTCGCTATGACGGCACTGGTGATACACGTGGGCATGGCTATCAAGTACATGTTGGTCCCATGTATTCCGATGCTCGCGGATGGCTCAAGATTAAAAGCACGAATCCACTTGAAAAGCCTGCAATTCAATTTAACTATCTATCTACCGATGAAGATCGCCGCGAATGGATTGAGGCAGTAAGAACTGCGCGCAATATTTTGACCCAACCAGCTATGAATGATTTCAATGCCGGAGAATCTTCGCCAGGTAAATCTGTTTCAACCGATGAAGAGATCCTGGACTGGGTTCGCAAAGATGCCGAAACTGCGCTGCACCCATCGTGCACAGCCAAGATGGGCACTGATGCAATGTCAGTTGTTGATCCACAAACTATGAAAGTTCATGGCGTTGAAGGTCTACGCGTATGCGATGCATCGGTTTTCCCTTATGTCACTAATGGCAATATCTATGCACCAGTAATGATGGTTGCTGAAAAGGCTGCAGATTTAATTTTAGGTAAAACTCCGCTTCCTGCAGAGAACATCGAGTTTTATCGCCATGCCAAGTGAAGAGCTCGCGCCGAGTTCTGTTGCGCGAGTAAAGATTCAAAAAACTGATTCAGAAGTAAGTTCCTCAGATTCAGTAGTTGTAGAAGAACCCTTAGAGATTCGTATTAAGCGTGGTTCAAAGGATGAACAGCTGGGAATTACGATGCGAACACCAGGGGCTGATCTAGAACTTGCTGCAGGTTTTTTGTGGGGAGAAGGTTTTCTAAAATCTCCTGATGAATTAATTTCAGTAAAGATTTGTGCTGATAAGTCCTTAACTTTGCGCCAACGTGCAAATGTTGTGACAGCGGTAGTTTCAGATGATTCAGAAGAAGCCGTACGAATCCTTGAACGCCGTTTCACCATTACTTCAGCCTGTGGCGTGTGTGGGTCAACAAATATTAGTGACTTACACAAACGAGGTATTGAAAAGGTTACGCCCCCAAAGCACAGTATTCAAGAGTTAGCGCATATGACTGAGCTGCTAGAAGGTCGCCAGAAAATCTTTGAAAAAACTGGGGGCTTACATGCTGCTGCATTAGTTAACCCTGAAGGTGTTGCACTATGGGTGCGTGAAGACGTTGGACGACATAACGCAGTTGATAAAGTAATTGGCGCAGCATTAATGGATAAGAAACTGCCCTTAAGTGATTGGACCCTCGTAGTTTCAGGTCGCGTTGGTTATGAATTAGTTCAAAAAGCAGTGTGCGCAGGGGTAAGCGCCCTTGTTGGCGTTAGCGCGCCTACGTCATTGGCAGTTGATTTAGCCCATGAATTTGGGCTAACTCTTTTAGCATTTGCACGAAACGGTGTGGCTAAGCAGTACTTACCAAGTTAATTAGCCTCACGTATACTTCGCAAATGTCATTCGAGCATCCTTTAGATCCGCTTAGCCATGTCGAACAAGAGCAGATTGTCGCTCATGCACGCAAAGTGTGGAACCTAGAAGCGCATCATCTCTTTGCGATGCTGCAACTGCACGAACCAACTAAGAGCGAACTTGCAGCAGGTAAGAAAATTGAGCGCACTGCACGTGTAACTATCTGGGATCGCAAGAAGGCAACCGTTAGCGAAGGTCTTATTACTACAGATGGCGTTGCTAAAGAGTACAAAGAGATTCTAGGAGCTAAATCCCCGGTCAGTGTTGTTGAATCGGCAATTGCCCTTGATGTTGTGCGCCGTGATCAATCGGTAAAAGATGCACTTGCCCGCCGGGGAATTAATGACATAACAACTGTGCATATGGAAACGTGGCCAATCGGTGCGCAGATTCCCGCACATTTAGATGATGGCCGCAGACTTATCTGGACACCGATGTGGCACCAACCAACGCCAGATGCAAACTTTTATGCGCATCCGATTCATGGACTACATGCAATCGTTGATATCGATGCCGAAGAAGTTGTCGGTCTTGAAGACAATGCCAATGTACCGATTCCTCAAACTCCTGGGCCGTATCGTGAATCTCAAACTGGGGGCACTATAAAACTTAAAGAGCTCATGATTCATCAGCCTGACGGTGTTTCATTTGATGTGCAAGGTTGGAAAATTAAATGGGAGCGCTGGTCATTTCGGATCGGCTTTGACCAACGAGAAGGTTTAGTTATTCATGATGTGCACTTCACCGATGAGGGCACACCGCGCAAGATTGCTCACCGTTTATCAATTGCAGAATTAGTTATCCCTTATGGAGATCCAGCACAGGGGGCTTACCGCAAAAACGCTTTTGATACTGGCGAATTCGGTCTTGGTAATTTTACAAACTCTTTAACTTTGGGCTGTGACTGTCTGGGTGAAATTGTTTATCTTGATGCAGCTGTCACCGAAGGCGATGGCACCGTGCGCACCATTAAAAACGCTATCTGTATGCATGAAGAAGACAACGGAATTTTGTGGAAGCACGTTGATGTTGATGGGCATGTTGAAGTTCGCCGTGGTCGACGCTTTGTTGCTTCCTCCATTGTTACCGTCAATAACTATGAATATGGATACTTCTGGTATTTCTACCAGGACGGCTCAATTGAATTTGAAGCCAAATTAACTGGAATCGTTTTAACTCTTGCAGATAAAACAGGCGTGGATCATCCATCGGCAACAGAGTTAGAACCAGGTTTATGGGCACCGTATCACCAACATATTTTGTGCGCGCGCATAGATATGGATATCGATGGCAGTAACAACACAGTTGTTGAAGTTGAATCTTTTGCTCACCCAATAGGTGAAAAGAATCCTTACGGTGGGGCATATGAAACACGAGAAACTGTTCTGGCATCTGAAAGCAAAGCTCAACGGCTGGTTGATCCGATTAAGAGCCGCTTTTGGAAGATCATTAATCCCAATAAGAAAAACCATGTTGGGCACAGTATTGGTTACAAGTTAATTCCTGGTCACACTACGTATCCGCTTGCACACCGTGAATCAGTATTGGGTAAGCGCGCAGGATTTATGTACAGCCATCTCTGGGTAACGCCTAATACCGAAGCCGAACGTTATCCGGCAGGAGATTATCCATTCCAACATGACGGTGGCGCAGGTTTACCTGAATGGACAAAGAACGATCGTCCAACGGAAAATACCGACGTCGTGATGTGGCATGTATTTGGAACTAACCACATTCCACGCACTGAAGATTGGCCAGTTATGCCAGTTGAGCGCACAGGCTTTCATTTAAAGCCAAGCGGATTTTTCAGGAGAAGCCCTGCAATGGATGTCGCGGCATCAGAGGCCGTTGATACTTCATGCGATTGTTAAAACTGCGGGCATACTTAAAAGCGGCTCACTTTGGTCCGACCATGATTGTTACGAGTATTTCTTTTGTTTTTGGAACGATTTTGTGGTGGGAAGGCCCTGCATACGTCATAGCATTTACAGTTTTTCTTGGCCAACTAATAATCGGTTGGAGCAATGATCTTTATGATTATCAAGATGACCTAGCGCATAACAGAACTAATAAACCATTAGTTGCTGGCACAATCTCAGCTACCCAACTACGCAAAACAACCTTTATTTTCATTCCAATTGCAGTGATTGCAAATCTGATTGGTCCTCTTGGAATTGAGGGTGGCAGTATTTATCTACTCGGAGTTGGTTGTGGGATTGCATATAATTTCTACTTTAAGTTCTCACCTTTATCACCCCTACCGTATGCAATTGCCTGTGCCGCGCTACCGGCATCGGTCTATTACTCAGTTGATCGCACTCCGCCACTGTGGGTTTTAGCTGGCGGATCTCTACTAGGCGTGGGGTTTCATTTCTTGAATGTCTTAAAAGATATAGAAAAGGATCAGATCAGTTCAATTAAAGGTCTACCGCAAATTGTAGGAAAGAAAGTTTCTGCAGTTATTGCCTTTGTTCTTATTTGTGGTGCGATATTAATTGTTCTTAACCGGTAACAGGTGTCGATTCGGTAGATTCAGGTGCTGTTACTGGCGAGAGGAGATTGCCGCTTGCCGTAACAGTTTTAAAGGATTTAGCCACCGCCAACAACTGAGAGTATGTAATTCCACCAATTCCTTGAACCTGAATTTCGGTTCCCTTTAAACCTTTAGCCGCTTTAGTAGTAAAGATTAAATAGCCACCAACTCGGGCAATGTCATTTACTCCACACTTTGCAAAAGATTCAGCTTTTGCAGGATCACAATAGACATAGACCTTTGCAGTGATTCCATTGATTTTTGCTACACGCAAGTATTTTGAAATACCTGGATCAGAACACTTTACTTTCGCCATGGTCTCCATAATTTCTAGATACCTAGCTGTACCACCATATTTAACATAGATCCACTCTTCCTGTCCAGGTTGGCAGGGCAGGAGTGAAAATTTTGAAGCCTTTAATCCCAAAGTATTACTTGGCTTATAGACCGTATAAGTCAGTCCGGTTTGTGCATCTGAGTATTTATCACCAGAACCCATAGCAGTCGCCGTTGTTGGCACCACCATAACAAGGGCTAAAACTAGGGCTAGTACTTTCTTCACAGGATTAACTTACTGGCCATATCTGAGTAAGTCATTTGAAGGCTGGATAAATTATGAACTCCATCGGCTTTTTTGAAAATTTACAGATCAAATGCGCTCAGAATCTAAAAAAGATCAAGGAAATGGGATATCGTTTTCAAATGAATCCAACAGTAAAGATTTCTAGAGACCAGCATATTTGGGCATTCTCAGCAGATATGAAGCCAGTTGTTTCTGTAGAACCAGGCACAGTTATTGAGATTGAAATATGGGATTGCTTCACAGGACAGGTTCAAAGTGAGAGCGACACCTTATTAACTTTAGACATGACCCGTATTAATAGCGCAACTGGCCCAATTGAAGTCATTGGCGCTGAGCCGGGGGATTCAATTTCAGTAACAATTATGGATATTAAACCCGGTCCAAAAGGTGCAGGAATGGTTATCCCTCAATGGGGTCAACTTATCGAACATACAACCGCGCCACAGACAAGAATCTTTGCCGTTCAAGATGGCACAATTACAATGGAATCCAATGGCGTAACTTTTCCAACTCGCCCCATGTTTGGCGTGATTGGTGTTGCACCAGCTTCAGGTGAAATTGGAACTTTCTATGCAGATCACCATGGTGGAAATATGGATGATTACCTCAATGGAATTGGAGCAACTGTCCACCTTCCAGTTTTTCAACCTGGTGGCCAACTTGCAATCGGTGACATGCATGCTTCGATGGGCGATGGTGAAATCTCTGGAACTGGTGTTGAAATTGGTGGAACAGGTTTAATTAAAGTTGATTTAATCAAAGGCAATAGCGGTGGCTGGCCAATCACAGAATTAAAAGATTCTTGGGTTACACATGGAACTGGAAGCAATATTCAGGATGCTTTGAAACATGCATGTGAAGAAGCAGCAAAATTATTAGTAGATCACTGGGGCTTCACCATTGAAGATGCATTCATCTTTTTATCAGTGGCAGGCGATTTGGGAATTGCCCAAAACTGCCACCCAATGCCTGATGGGTTTGCTGTAGCCAAGATGCGCGTGCCAAAGATTTCGCGTGCGCCAAAGCCATTTAATCGCAAATAAAGTAGTAATAATTAGTTGAATTACCCACCAGTAACAAATTATTTGGAGGAGAATTCTTTACATTCTCAAGTAAAGACTTGAGATTTATCGGAGATGAAACGGGGAAAACTAATTGGCTCAATTAGAACGCAATGCCGTTGGATTACGTGAAGTTGTATTCCAATCTATATGTTCCATGGCACCTGGTGCAGCAATTGCTGCATCGATTCCATTTGGAGCACCTCTTGCTGGTGGAGCACTTCCACTTGCAGTGATTTTTGCATTCATTGGTATTTTCTTTACTGCATCAAGCATTGGTCAATTAGCAGCACACATCCCATCTGCTGGATCAGTTGCAACCTATAGCGCAGTTGGATTGCGCCCTTGGGTTGGCTTCCTTGTTGGTTGGGCTTATGCAGCCGTTGAAGTTCTCATTGTTCCTCTCGTTATGTTGCAACTTGGATACACAGTTGCTGGCGAATGGAACGCAGAACAACCTTCATTCTCAACTGGTAACTGGTGGATCTTTACAGTTGCCGGAACACTTTTGGTTGGTGGAATTGTTTACAAGGGTGTTCGCTCTTCAGCTCGCACAGGTGTAATCCTTGGTGCAATTGAAATTGGCGTCTTCCTACTTGTTGGAATCATTCTTGTAATTAAGGCCGGCGGAAATAATGATCTTGCAGTGTTTTCTCCACACTATGCAAATGCTCCAGGCTTTGGTGGCTGGTCAGGTGTTATCGCAGGATCAGTCTTCTGTCTTCTTGCATTCTCAGGATTTGAAGCAGCAACACCGCTTGCAGAAGAAACTGAAAACCCACGCAAAAACATTCCTAAAGCAGTTATGTATGCAACGGTTTCTATCGGAGCTTTGTATGCATTCACAACTTATGCCGCAACAGTTGCTTTCGGACCTGAAAAGTTTAAGGACTTCGCAGCATCAAATAACGGCGCACCATGGGATGGTCTAGCAAAGGGCGTTGGAACTATCTTCTGGATCTTGGTTCTCTTTGCAATTATTAACTCAACTATTGCAAATGCAAATGCGGGCGCTAACGTGTTCACACGTACTGCTTATGCATTCGGTCGCGCCGGAGCTTTCCCTAAGTTCCTTTCTGAAATTGATCCAAAACACAAGACTCCACGCAACGCTGTGATTGTTCAACTTGTTGTTGGTCTTGTCTTGGCTCTTGGCTTAGGCGCTAAGTACTCACCACAAATGGCATTTGGAATTATCGCAACAGGTTTAGTGGTTGCAGTTGTTCCGGTTTACATGATTGCAAACCTTGCCTGCATTGGTTATTTCACCAAGCATCGCCGTGAAGAACGTCATCCTGTCATCCACATTGTGGTTCCACTTGTTGGCTTCATCTTCTTAATTCCTGGCTTCTTCAATGCAGCAGGAATTACAGGAATGCCAGGATTAAGCTTCATCGTTTCCCTGGCTTCACCACTTACCTATGGCGCATATGCCATGGGTGTGTGGATGCTCTTCGGTTTAGTAGCACTTGCTTACTTGAACAGCAGCAAGCCAAATGCAATTAAGGAAGTTGCAACTATCCACGGATAAATTCACTTGCTCGGTGCCCCTCAGAAATATCTGGGGGGCATTGGCATTTCTAGAGACACTCGTGCCTCCTTCCAGATCTTTCTATTCATTTGGGGGAGTTAGCACTCTTGCCTCCCAGCCGGGGGCAGGCCACTATGGCCACCACGACTAGAAGACAGGTGAGCCATGAAGATCAACAGCATAATTTCAGGCAAGCGCGTTGAAACTATTTCCGCCAGCGCCAGCATCCATGATTTGGTTTCCTCTTTAAATACGCATCATATTGGTGCACTTGTTGTATCTAATGATGGCAAGAAAATTGATGGCATCGTTTCAGAACGAGATGTTGTGCGTGCTATGCCAGGCAAGCTAGATGATTTAACTAAAATGCATGTTCGTGACATTATGACGGCCGAAGTTCATACCTGCACAGCTGATTCTACCATCGCCGAATTAATGATCATGATGACCGAGCATCGCATTCGCCACGTTCCCGTTGTTGATGCCAATGGGGCATTACTTTCTATTGTTTCAATCGGGGATGTTGTCAAAAACTACGTGAGCGAAATCGATTCAGAGCGCACGGCTTTGCGTGACTATGTAGCAAGCGGTAGTTAATACACTTATCTAATGGAACTGCGCTTCACCAACGAGCTCATTGAATGGCGCGGCCCAGCACCTTTTTACTTTATTCAGACACCGCCCGAAGTCACGGCTGAGATCAAAGTAATCGCTGCAGCTAAAACATATGGCTGGGGAGTACTGCATACCAATGTCACTATTAATGAGGCGCAATGGGAAACCGCGCTAATTCCAAAAGATGGCGCTTATTTAGTTCCCATAAAAAACGCTATTCGATTACCGGAAAAGCTAGAAATCGGTCAAAGAATTAATGTAAAGCTTTCCTTCGATCTTTAAGCCGAAGGGAGTTCGAGTAGCGGTTTCTTTGGTTCATCCTCAGCTAAATCTTTGAGAACTTTTGAAACAATCGGTTTTACTGCCCCAAGCCCTTGTTCGGCAGAGTTAAGTGCTTGTGCAAGGAAGCGGTTAAATTCGCGACCCACGTTGCCCGAAAATAGAATACCTGAAGTCTTCTGACGATTGCTGACATGGAAAATGTAATCAGTTTCATCACTTGAAGTAGCGGCCCCATTCCATTTAGAAAAAACCCATTCCTTAGTATTCATCATTCCGTTAAACATCAGACGGTCAGTTGTCAACACAACATCTCCAACTTCTTTGTACACCTGAATTTCATCACCTGGGATAAATGTGCCGCGCATTGCACCTACACGATAACGAATGCCAGCCACAATAGGAATACTCACGCCTTGACTGCTACCTACATAGTGCCCCGCAGTTCTGCCTGCTTCGTGAAATTGTCCTTTACCTCGCCACAAAACAACTTCGCCTGCCTTTTGCACTGTTAAATTTTCTACAGCGTCTTCACCTTTAACCGCTAAATCAAATACATCTTTGATCTTCGTAAAGATCTCAATGTCGCGTTTCCAGTCTGCATAATTAAGTTGATAATCATTGAGGGCGTTCTTGTATGCCCGCTTCGCTTTTTGATTAGCCCAAAATCCCATGTCTCTATAGTGCCCTAGTCCACTGAGAAAACAGGCTCTGCCCCTACTTACACTCGGCTAAGCGCGCCTTAACCAGCGCCAGAATCAACTTAGTATCAACGGCCCAATCATTGGGCACACCTATCGTCTTTTTCTTCACAACTAAATCAGTCATCTTGGGAGCAAACTCTGCAATCACATCTGCGCTCCAGGGTGAGATCAAAATATGTTTGGTTGCAGCCGATGCCCCAAATATATAATCTGCACCGATTTTCATCATCGGTTGGTTCCAAGCAATAACAAGTTCTGCTTGTGGATATTTTGTTGCAATTGTTTTAAAGATTGCACGCATTGTCTTTGCCTGATCTTTGCCGATTGTCTTATAAAAAGCGGCTGGAGTATCAAATCTGCGCGTCGTTGTAGACCCCCGTGAATACATCACCAAGGCATTTGCATGTGCCTGACTAAATCCATGATTTTCACGCAAGTATGCAATTTGGGCTGGGTATTTCTCATCGGCCAGATCTTTCATCACTGAAAACCAGTAGGACATTTTGTGCCCATACTTCTTTTCGATAAGCGGAAAATGCGCCTCGCGTGAATGATCTTTGAGAGCCATACCCAAATAATACCGAGAATTACTCACTACAACTGGCACTATGTACTCATGATTAAAGAAATCAACGCATCCAGTATTCGCCGCTACAACATCATCGCCGGTATTTTCCACTTAGCTCAAATGCTAGTGGTCCTATCCCTTGCCAATGATTTCACGCTTCCAATCGTTGCCCGCTATATGGCTGGTCCACCGGGAAGCACATTTGCCCAGCCAATTACTTTGCTTAATACCCCAGTTGGTTTAGCCGTTGCAATCTTTCTTGGTCTCTCTGCTTTCTTTCACTTTCTTGTCGCATCACCGCAATATTTTGGCCGCTATCAAGCTGGCATAGCTGCACAACGCAACTATTTCCGCTGGGTTGAATACAGCATTAGCTCCTCAGTGATGATCGTGCTCATTTCCCAGATTTGTGGAATCACTGATGTCGCGGCAATTGTTGCAATCTTTGGAGTTAACGCATCCATGATCTTGTTCGGTTGGTTGCAAGAAAAATATGAAACCCCTGGAAACGGTGGCTGGCTTCCATTTATCTTTGGCTGCATTGCCGGAATAGTTCCGTGGCTAGGACTGGTTTTCTACATCTTTGCAATCGGTGGCCCTGGCGATACAAAGGCCCCTGCATTTGTCTACGGCATCGTTATCTCACTCTTTGTGCTCTTTAATACCTTTGCCGTTGTGCAGTATCTGCAATATAAAAAAGTTGGCAAATGGAGCGATTACATCAGGGGAGAGAAGACCTACATCACTCTGTCTTTGATTGCTAAATCAGCGCTTGCCTGGCAGATCTTTGCATCAACGCTGATTCAGTAATTTGTATTACTTGCGCAAGATGTTTATTAAGTAACTCAATCCAAACCCAAAACCTATGGTTGCATATACATAGCTAAACCAGGTCAGCTGCACAGGAATCATTAGAGTTAACACGCCGAGTGCAGTCGCGCTCACGCACATCACCTTTGCCACATTTGCAACACCTGCATCAGAGCTGTTCTCTGCGTTATTCCACATATTTCCAGCAAGTGCAACAAGGGTGGTTGCAATCATGCGCATAGACCAGACAAGGCCGTCATTGCTATCAAAGCCAAGCAGGTCCAGAAATAGATTAGGGAGAACAAGTAGAAACAAGGCAGATGCACCAAAGACTAAAGATCCAGCTTTAAGGGTTTTTCTAATGGATGCGTGGTTCATGCGTAAAGATTACATCCCACTTTTTGGTTTTCCGCGCTTTAACAACGTAACAATCAGCCCAATCACTATCAGCAGCAACCCTACTGGCATAGTAATAATTAATAACCACAGATAAGTGCCAGTTCCTGAACCCTCATCAAACATAGAGGTTCTGCTTATAAGGGATGTAATAAAAGCAAGCACGATTGGCAGAAAGGCAACTACCAGCCCTGCACGAATTAGCAGCATCTTCTTCACAAAAAAGATTATAAAGAGGACCAAGTCAAATAGACCCAAAAAGAGAATCAGAAACACAGCGCCAAAGCCGTTAGCACTTTGGTTGCCCTCTGTTACTAAGGTGGTGAAGTAGAGGTAGATAAGAACAGCATTAATCAAGCCTGCGCATATCAGGACGATTACCTTGGGCCGCATTTAGTAAGGATATGGCTTTGGGTGCTTGGGGGATTGAGTTAAGAACCCCAGGCGCACAACACGATTTTGGGCGTGTTGCCAAAGAATGCCAAGGGGTTGGAGGAGCATTATTCCTACTACTTCAAGGGAGAGGTTAATTACAATGGATCAACACTTAAACGCAGCCAGAGGTCACAACGTTGAACTTGGCTTTAACAACACTCGCACGCTCTTCACCTTTGGAAACCTTGCAGCTATTGCCATTGATGCGTTGGCAGATTTAAGCGATGGCTCAAAGCTAGCTTTGTCTGTTGCTGTAGTAATCCTCAATATTTCATGCTTGCTCTCTTTTGACACAGAACTAAAGATTTTTGCAGCATTGAGCAAAGACACTGGTGATGAGAATTCAGCTTATGCCAATGGTGGTAAGCAAACTCCTTGGGGAGCCTTCAGAATCTTTTGCTTAGTGATCTGTGTTGTTGCAGCCGTTGCACAGTTAATGGCTATTAACGCTTAGCTTGGCAGTACGGCTCCATCGTTGCGCAAACTTGCCGGTTGTTATGACAATCGGCTCTCTGCTCACCCCTAAACCCCTCTCTCAAATGCTTGCATAAGTATGCTTTATTAAAGTACCCTCAGTAATCGGGCTAATTCCAAGCAGGGCAGTTGGAAATAAAGGTCATCGCGATGCGTTAATGGAGAAGAGAGAGCACATGAAGGAATTGAAATATGGCGATCTACAGGTAACTATTCTCGACTCAAATGAAGAGCTCGGCAAAAGAGCGGCACAAGATTTTGCGATTGCATCCCAGAATGCCCTGAAGAATAAAAGCGAGATTTCAATAATTCTTGCAACTGGCAATTCACAACTATCTTTTGTTAATGCCCTTTATGAGCGCAGCGATATCGAATGGTCCAAGATAAGCGTTTTTCATATGGATGAATACCTAGGAATCGACGATAAACACCCGGCCAGTTTCTTCCGTTGGATGCATGAAAGAATTGAACTTAAATTAAAGCCAAAAGCATTATATGGAATTCGCGGTGACGTCCCTGCTGCCGAAGAGATCGCTCGTTATACCGATTTACTTCAAAAAAATAAACCATCCATTTGTGTAATGGGAATTGGCGAAAATGGCCACGTGGCTTTTAATGATCCACCTGCTGATTTCTCAACTAAGGAGCTAATCAAAATTGTAGAACTCGACGACATTACGTGTCGATTGCAACAAGTAAACGAAGGACATTTTGCTACATTAGAGGACATGCCACTTCAAGCACTAACTCTTACTGTCCGCGCACTTCTAGACCCAGAAACAGTTTTAGTTCTAACTCCTGAGTCCAGAAAAGCTCAGGCCGTGAAGGACTCTTTGGAAGGACCCCTAACACCAACTTGTCCCGCATCAATTCTTAAGACAGCGCCTAACGCCCATCTATATCTCGATCAAGATTCATCAGCGCTACTAACGCTTTGATTCTAATCGGGTGAAAATTATCGGAGTATTCGTTGCTTAATTCTGATCCAATAAAAAAGAATTCTCCATCCTTAAGTTTTGAAATTGTTTATGCTGGCCGAAGCAGAGAACTACAAATAAGGGCAGTAAGGTCAGGGGATTTATCTGACTTTGATGGCCAGATTCATGAATCAGCAAATGAGTATTTACTTGTTGGCAAACCGAATGCTGCAAATGCAAATGCTGTGCGCATGCACCTTCCTTGGCTCAAACCTAAACCACTGGGGTTAAATCTTTCAGCAGGTGTGGGAGATCGTCTTGGACTTGCAACGTCAGGACATGCACGAGCTTTTACAAAATATGGAAAAGGAATTTTACCAATCTTCGTTCAACAATCTGCAAGAGAGATGGAAAGGTTGTTTCGAACACCACAAGAGGTCATGGACGATGCCACCTTTGGATTAATTGAATCGTCATGGATGAATCAATTTGGATCCGATGCAGATCACTTAAAAACTATCGCCGATATCGATACTGCACTAGCCGCTGGATTCACTATGTTCACGCTAGATCCAGGTGATTCTGTCGCAGTGGTGCCCCCCAATTTTGATGGCAACTTGAATCATTTACCTTGGGGTGAGCTTGAAGATACCGAAGAGTCAATGATTCTTAGATACAAAGACAAGCAATTTAATATAGGTGAGATTTCTATTTCAATGAATAATGAGGAAATAAGACGGGCAGCCTATAAGTACAGCTCTGCCGTAGCTTGCGTTGTTTCGATGTATCGACACTTAATGCAAACTGCAACACACGAAGTTGAAGTTGAAATTGCTATTGATGAGACCAGCGAAGTCACCACAATGGGTGAGCACATTTTTATTGCAACAGAGCTTAAGCGGCTTGGTGTTAAGTGGATTAGTTTTGCGCCACGTTATATTGATGGTTTTGAAAAAGGTATTGAATTCAAAGGCAATCTTGGAGAATTATCAGTAAATCTAAAAGGACATTTTGCAATTGCAGAAGCTTTGGGTCCTTATAAATTGAGCATTCACTCTGGTTCTGACAAGTTTGACATCTATTCCATGGCACACGATATCTGCGGTGGCCTTGTCCACTTGAAAACTTCAGGAACGAGTTATCTTGAGGCATTGTCAATATGTGCCCAATTTGCCCCTGATTTATTTCGAGAAATTTATCAAATGAGTGTGGACTCATATGCTAAAGCTCGCTCTTCTTATCAAGTTTCGGCTAATCTGAAAAACGCTCCTTCTGCGGCTACGTTAAGTGATACAGAGTTAATAGGGTTGATAACTTCAGATGACACTCGGCAGATTCTTCATGTCGGTTATGGTGATGCGTTAACACTTCGTGATAGTTCTGGCAATTTTGCGTTGCTTGCTGCATTGCAGATGTGTTTGATTGAAAACAAGGAAGATTACGATCAAGCCATGGAAGCGCATATTGGAAAACACCTAGCACTATTTGGTTAAGCTGAATTAATTTAAAAACTATTTAGAATCAGCTGATCTGGCTTGGCTCACCATTTGCGTTGGATTGACGTATCTCAAGGCTACAATCAAAATAAAGAGCGTTGTAAGCATGTAGAACACAGCCATCGCACTAATTGCTTGGTATGGACGAATTCCAGAAGCGAAAACTGCGTAATAAAGTGCCACGACAAGCGTATTACTGCCTGGGCCTGAGACTAAATACGTTAGTTCGAAAAGCGCCACGGTTTGCACGAGCACAAGAAGGGCCGCTGCTAATAGTCCTGGGACGATGAGGGGAGTGAGTATTTTTATAAATATTTGCCGAGTAGTTGCTCCACACATTCTGGCAGCTGCCTCGATTTTTGGATCGATCTGCTCGATAAAGGGAGAGAGCACCAAAATAACAAACGGGATTGCCGGTACGGTATTAGCAACAATTACACCGGTTAATGTTCCGCCGAGATTTAAACGATAAATGAAAGTTGCCAAGGGAATTCCATACGTTATAGGTGGCAACATGATTGGTAGTAAGAAGCTCAACATTAAAATCTTTTTACCGGGGAAATCGCGGCGTGCAAGCACATAAGCAGCAGGTGTTCCCACAAGAATCGAAATCGAAACAACTGCCAGGGCAACTTGCAAAGTAACTCTAAGAAGGTTGGGAACCTGATAGTCATGCCATGCTGTTGTATAGAACTTTGTAGTCCAGCCCGCAGGCAACCAACCATCAAACCATTCAGTTCCAAAAGAGCTAACGACTACCGTGCCAATGACTCCCAGAAGATTAATAAAGAAGAAGCCAACCGATCCCCAAATCAACCATCCAAGTGGGGATTTTATAAATACTTTTCTGGGCGCCATTAGCCTTTACCGCCAGAAGTGCTTCCGCTATAGAGGCGCGAACGCATAACCAGTACAAGTGCGACTACCGCAAGTTCAAAGCCACCAGTGATTACTGATATTGCTGATGCCATCGAGTAATCGTAATTATTTACGATTGCCTGAGCAGCGGCAACAGCCAGAACATGTGAATCTCCTGCTGGATTTCCAAGCAAGTTAGCTGAAGGAAAGACAGAAAAAGCGAGCACAAAATTGAGGCAAAATGTTATTGCCAAACCCGGAGTTAATAGAGGAAAAGTAATGTATCTAAATCTCTGCCAGGAAGTAGCGCCCAAGGTACTTGCCGCTTCTTCCATTTTAGGATTAATTCCAGATATATATGAAAGCGTGAGCAAGAAAGCAAAAGGAAAACCTGTTATGAGTAATGAAATCATAACGCCCCAAAAATTATGCAGTAATTGCAGCGGCTGATCAATTATTCCTGTGGCTAGCAAAGTTCGATTGAACCATCCGTTAGGAGCTAGATATGCCGATAAGCCTTCAGCGACAAGAACTGTTCCAAGACTCATTGGAATTACCAGCAGGGTGTTAATTGTCCGTTTACCCCGTACTCGGTGTCTTAATCGCACAGCCAAAGGTATGGCTGCAAAAACATTTATTAGTGATACCGGCAAGGCGATCCTAAAAGTATTCCAAATTGAATCGCGCATATATGGGTCACCAAAAAAACTTCGATAGTTTCCTAAAGCTCCAGATTTAGCATCCATAGGGTGAAAAGATAAATAAGTACCATACATAGTCGGGTAGATAAAAAAAGCTACCATCGCTAAAAACGCTGGAATAAGTAAGATAAGTAGGCGATCAACGCCACGCTCAGCTAGCCAAGACTTCAAATTAAAACCCCGTGCACTTGTGGTAACTCCAGACATGTGGCTATTTGTCACTATCTGGATACACAAGTACCCGTTCTGAAGGAACTGTCAGGTTCGTACTCTGACCGACTTCAAGTTTTTTAGGAGTTCGAATGTGGAGGGTAATTCCCTGTTCGGTACTAACTTCAACAGCAAAATCCTTGCCCTGATATTCAACAGATTTTACGGTGCAGGAAATGTTATTACCCAAAGCATTTTCAACCAATAAATCTTCAGGGCGAATAGCTACACGTACTTTGCCTGCCGCAGCACCTGAAAATAGGTTCGAAGCTGTTAGTTCCAGACCCGAAGCTCGCAATGAATATTTGCCAGCAGATCCGCCTGCGACCAAATCCATCGAAATCATGTTTCGGTACCCCATGAAATCGGCTACAAAACTATTGGTTGGATTCATATACACATCTTCGGGAGTTCCAATTTGCTGAACCTTGCCATCATGAAGAACAACGAGGCGATCAGCAAGTGATAGCGCTTCTTCTTGATCGTGGGTTACATAGACAGTTGTGAGTCCTAATTCGCGGTGCAAACGCTTAATTTCACTTCGCATTTCGTGACGCAGCTTTGCATCAAGATTTGAGAGCGGCTCATCCATGAGAACAACTTGAGGTTCAATAACAATGGCACGCGCAATTGCAACGCGCTGTTGTTGTCCTCCCGAAAGCTGACTTGGGTGCTTATCTGCATGAAGAGATAGCTGGACAAGATTGATAGCGGCGCTAACACGGCGTTCAATCTCAGCCTTTGCTACCTTTTTAATCTTTAACCCAAATCCAATATTTTGGCGCACAGTTAAATGTGGAAAGAGTGCGTAATTCTGAAAGACCATTCCAAAATCTCGGCGCTCTGGCGGTAACGTGTCGATGCGTCGATCATCTAAGAAGATAGAACCATCGGTTAACGGTAATAGTCCAGCTAGGCAGTTCAACGCCGTTGATTTACCGCAACCTGAAGGTCCTAACAGGGCAACAAATTCTCCGTTGCCAATTGTTAAGGATAAATTGGAAAGTGCCACGGACTTGCCAAAGGCCCGTGACACCCCCTTCAAGTGCAGTTCGCTAAAGTCTTGTTTAGACAATTAGTGAAACCTTTCTATTTTAGTTTGTCTCCGCCAATTTCTTTATCCCATTTTTCAAACATCGCACCTAGCTTTTTACCTGGCAACTGTGGAAGTGCAGGGAACTTAGCTAGAAGTGCAGGATATTCAGGTCGGCCGTAAATACGAATTACTTTGCGACTTGATGCAGGTGCCATTGCAGGAACGATTCCCGCAATTGCTGGACCTGGATACATGTAACCATCATCGTATGCATATGCCTGTTGTGATGGAGTCAAGATCCACTTCATCAAATCCAGAGCTACAGCGAGCTTGTCAGCTGACTCTCCCTTAGGAATTGCTAGATAAGTTGCATCCATCATCCAAGTTGTGTTTTCGAATGCGACAACCTTAGCTTCTTTTGGCACTGTTCCAATTGCACGCACGTTTATATCCCAACCAGCAGAGCTTGGAACAATTTTCTTAGTTCCTGCTGCAAGTTCACGCATGCTCTTGCCTGTACCAGTTGTGTAATAAGGAATGTACTTTCCAAGATCCTTTAGGTATGCCCATGTCTTATCCCAACCATTGATTGGATCTTGTGGATCCTTATCGCCGAGAATGTATGGCAATCCCTGAACAAATGCACGGCCAGGTCCAGAGTTTGATGGACGACCATAAGTAAATCCATCTGGATTCGCCTTTACCCAGTCAAGTAATGCTGCTGGAGTTGTTGGTGGCTTTGCAACTGTCTTTGGAAGGTACTGAAGAAGTGGACCGTAGTTACCAAAGTCATCAACGATTGCATAACCTTGAGCTTGCTCCCACATTAATTTTGCACCAGGTAGGTAACGTGAAACGCTAGCACCTAGTTGATAGTTGTAATCTGGGAATAATTTTGTAAGAAGTCCTTGCTCGATTGAAGGAGCAAGCGCATCATTTCCTGTTAGCAATAGATCGATTTGCAACTTACCTGCTGCTTGCTGAGCTTTTAACTTTGCAGCAATTTCTGTTGCATCGCCAGTTTCAAAATTTACTGATGCAAGGCGCTTTGGAAAGCGTCGCATGTAACTTTCAACCATTGGCTGAACAACCTGTAAATCGCCAGCCACATCAACGAGGTTGAGGGTTACTGGAGATGAAGGCATTTTTAGTGCAGCACCAATCGGATTGGCCTGCTTGAAATTGGCAACTGCTGGACTAGCAACAACAATTGTGGCCACTAAGGTCACACTTGTGAGTACAGCAAAGAATTTACGATTCTTACTTAACATTAAAGACTCCTTCTCTCCACTACATTCGAGGGCTGGATAGATTTACATTCAGCCTGTGGCCAGATGGCCATGAGCTTGTGTCGTTAGAACTATAGTCATACTTATTACAAATACAATGGGCTGGCCGCATTTTCTACGGGTGAATTCCACGCATGAGTAGAGGCCGACTACGGAGTTTTTTCGATCTCGGACTCCCAAACTTTGTTCATTTCCTCCATTGCCTGCTCCATGATTGCAAGCATCGAATCATGTGCCGCGCTCGCCGCCCCCTTTTGGATTCGATCTGCCACATCAATGTGCAGTTGCAGCGCCTCCTCTTTAGGGTGGGCAGGCATCAGGCCGTAATGAGTTCGCCCAGTCAATACCTCTTTAACCAAACTATTGAGCTTTGAAAACATCTCATTGCCTGAGCTTTCAAGGATGAGCTGATGAAATCGAACGTCAAGGGCGAGAAAAAGTTCAACATCCTCATTCTGCCCAGCGATTTTCATTCGTTGAGCTAGTGCGACTAACTCTGTGGTGTTTATTAGCGGTGCCCGAATGGCGGCAAGTCTGGCTGCGGCAGGCTCGATTGCGGATCGGAGCTCATTTAATGAGCGCAATTGATTGATACGAGCCGATGAAGCAAGGCGCCAGCGAATAATCTGCGGGTCAAATAGATTCCAATTGCTCGGGGGCAGCACGAGGACGCCTACTCGGCGAGTTGAAGAGACAAGCCCCATTGATTCCAAAACTCTGACAGTTTCTCGTACCACTGAGCGTGAAACCTTGTATTGAAGTTCAAATTCCTCTGTCTTCACAACGGTTCCAGTAGCAAGCTCGTGCGCACATATAGATAGGCCAATTTCCTCGACGAGTTGGCCATGCAACCATCGAGTAGCCGGCTTATCCCTTGAGGGCAGTTGAATCTCATCCATGGGACAAGGTTAGTTGAAACAGAGGACCCTAAGCCAGTAGTACTTAGATATCTGTGTGATGGATGATGCCACCACCGCGGAACTTAAGCATTGGTGTCTTCTGCCAAACATCCATCGCATCATCAAAGCTCTTTGAATTTGCCATGACCTTGTCTTGTGATGCACCAAATGCTGCTGCACTATCAAACTCAACGGAATAGATCCAAGCTCCGTTGTATTCGCCATATCCACCTTCATAGATGTTTACAGCTGATGCGCCTGCTTCTGCAAGAAATAACTTCTTCCACTCTGCAAGTCGTTGCATTTGCTGACGACGAGTAATGCCTTCCATACCTTCTACTATCCATATTTCTGATGTTTTTGCCATGTGATTCTCTCCTCCTATAGATCGAACTTTGGACTTTTGGAAACTACTCCCATAGCAAGGTCATTACAACGGATAGGCGAAACCAATTTCAGGCTCAACTAATTTCCACTTGAGCGCCACACGCTGGATCCATTTAGGCACGCCACCTCTATTTATGCGAAGCAGCAACAAGGCTGCTCCTATAAACATGACGTTGTTAAAAATCCCGGATGTTAATCCTTCCCATAAACTTGGGTTCAATTGTTCTGTAGTACTTGTATCAGTTCTAACTTTGTCAAAGACGATACTCCAATCACTGATTGCATGAAAGAGCACTGCTATCCAAATACTGCGCGTTACGATCATAAGTACGCAAGCAAAAACCCCGAAAGCAAATGCATCGATCACATGCCAATAAGCCCGCCACGGATCCCAATTGGGTCCGCGATATAGATTTAAATGCATCAACCCAAAAAACATTGATGAAACAAAAATTGCTCTGCCTTGTCCAAATTTTCGCATAATTCCAAATATCAGACCGCGCGAGACCATCTCTTCACCAAATCCAATTGAAAGCAAGAAAATGATTCCGCGAAATGCCATCCCTGGTGCAAGGTGTGCTTTATGAGGAAAAGAAACTGCTAAGAGCATAAACAGTGAAGCAATCACCAACGCCAACACTGTTTTAAAATGCACACGGGGGAGCCCAAAGTACTCAAGGCTATCGAGCCCCAAAAGATATATAGCCAGATAAAAAATCAAACCCAATGTCACGTAGCTAACCGTGGCATTAACGTACTTCTCATTACTAATCCAAGATCCTGGCAGTAAGTCGAGGATTAATAGGGCAAAAATTGAAACACCAGCAGCGATAACGTAGTGCCGCACTTGTCTCATACCCGCCACGATAGAGACCCCAACAGACAAATCTGTCAGTTATTCCGGCTTGGCTAAAAGCCCTGCAGCACCCTTTTTTAGGGAGTTTTAATCCAAAGGGCTAGAAGAAACGGCCGGAAAATCCTCATGCACCCTTGACAGAGATGGCTAAGAAGTAGATTCTTTGATTACTGGAAACCTTTCCAGTTTTGAGTGAATCTCGGTGTTGCTCAAAAACCATAGAGGGGTTTATATGAAAATTCGAGATAAAGCATTTGTCGTGGGGTGTGCGGCGGCAGTGCTCTTAACTTCACTTGGGTTCACTGGAGCGTCTGCATCTGTTTCACCCAAGAAGGCAATTACTACTAAGCCAGTGACATTGACCATGTGGTGGTGGGGCGATCAAGAAGCTCCTGGAGCAAAATTGTGGGTTGACGACACGGTTATGGCGTATCAAAAAAAGCATCCAAATGTAACTATCAAAACTGTTCTTCAAACAACTGATGGATTGGTCCCCGCCTTTGCCGCTGCAGCTGCAGCCAAAAAGGGTCCAGATCTACAGTATTTCTGGGGTGGAATTTACGCTCAACAACCTGGATGGGATGGCCAAATTGCGCCGGTATCAGATTACATTCCCGCCTCAGAGTTAAAGCATTACATCAATGCAACGACAGAACTTTCATTTAAAGGGAAAATCTGGACCGCACCTTGGTATGTAAATCCTTCCTTCCCAGTACTTGCACGAACAGATGTATTGAGTAAATACAACTTAACTGTCCCAACAACTTGGAAAGATTTGCTCAACGTTTGTGATGTTCTTAGCGCTCAAGGCGTGCCTGCATTAGCTGGTGGAGTAAAAGATGGCTGGTTTGGCGGATGGTTGTATTCAATCATCGGCGGACAGTCTGTTTCATCAAGTAAAGATGTAGTAGCGGCCGTAGTGGGAAAACAAAAGTTCACAGATGCGAAACATGCTGATTGGTGGACACGACTTCAGGAAACTAAAGAACACAAGTGCTGGAACTCAGATATCAACTCTCTTGAGCTCTATCAAGCACAACAGTTATGGAAAGACGGAAAGGCAGCTATGACTGTAGTAGCCGGCCCTGATGCTCCAAACTTTGCTAACGCAGTTGGCGCATCAAAGGTTGTCGTTATGGCAATGCCAAAGTGGGGTAAAGGACCATTTGCTGGAAAGATGGGAAGTACTTCCCAGACCATTGGTATCACGCAATGGAGTAAGAACAAAGAAGTTGCAGCTGACTTCTTAATGTTCTCTCACGAGAAGGCTCAACTTAATAACTGGTTCAAGCGCACAGGATCTATGCCAGCTGATGACCGCTTCAATCTGAACTCAGTAAAAGATCCAGTAAAGAAGGCTCTATTCCAAAGCGCACTTCCTGGTGGACCATACCTAGAAAACTTCATCCCTGCCCAACTAGATACTGATGCAGTATTTACAAATGTGCAGTTAGTTCTCAATGGAACTAAGACTGGTAAAGCGGCAGCTGCTGATATGCAAACTCTCATGGAGAGGTTACGTAAGACTGATCGCAAGCTTGTAAGTAACTTCACCGCTTGGAGTAAATGATCAAATCCGTACCGACGGAGTTCGGCATCACCGCCCCTAGAAAGTTAGGGGCGGTGACCGGCCGCTCAAGTAGATCAGGACCATTTCTGTGGATTCTTCCGGCGGGAATGTGTGTCATCCTCATTTTTGGCTATTCAATTATTGACTTGGTACAGCAATCCTTTAAGTACCGTGGAGATTGGGTGGGGTTTGAGAATTTTTCACTTGTTTTAACTGATCCGCTTTTTCGCATAGCAATATTCCATAATTTCTTGCTGTTATTTACGGTTCCAATTCTTGCCTCTTTGAGTTTTCTTTGTGCAGTCTTACTTTTTGAAACTAGAAAAGGAATGAAGTTTTACAGATCTGCAGTGTTCTTGCCTTACATTCTTCCTATTCCAGTCATTGGCGTAGTTTTCGGACAGCTTTTACAACTCAATGGTGCCCTTAACTCAGCATTACGTGCGATGGGCTTTGAAAACCTAGCACTTGATTGGCTCGGAGATCCAGGACAAGCCTTATGGACCATGAGTGCGATCATTATTTGGAAAGAAGTTGGCTTCGGGACAATTTTGATTCTTGCACGGCTGATTTCACTTCCTCTAGAAACTATAGAGGCAGCACGCATCGATGGGGCCGGCTTTTTTAGACTTCATCTAAAGGTGACGCTCCCGCAGCTAAAACCGGTTATTCTTTTTTACATTATCAATGAAGCGATAGTCATGGTTTCTTGGGTATTTAACTATGTTTATGTAATGACCAATGGTCAAGGCGGCCCGGGAAATGCAACCGTGGTTTCCGAACTCTATATTTACCGCAGCGCTTTTCAAAACAAATCTCCAGAATTAGCAGCAACAGCTGCGCTGCTTCTTCTTCTTGCAACGCTAATTTTTATCATAGGTTTTTTTAAGATTCAAAGAAATACAAATAGGGGTGTTTTTAATGAGTAAAAAATATACCCCAATTCAAAAAGTGGGCATCACTTCGCGCCAGTTAATACTTATTTTAATCACTTCCATGGCTGCGGTGCCTGGATACCTTATGGTAACCGGTTCTCTTAAAACTCAGGAAGAATTTCTTAACTCACCTTGGTCACTTCCATTGCATCCAAATTTCAAGGGATACAGCGCAGCTTGGAATGATCAGTTTCCAACTTGGTTTAGAAATAGTTTTTTTGTAACTCTATTGGCGGTGCTCATCACTCTCGTAATGGCGGCATGTGCTGCATGGGGCTTCGCCCACTGGAAGTGGAAGGGAAGAGACACTGTCCTAGGGATACTTATTTCGTTAATGGTTGTGCCTCCCGTTGTTTTACTCATTCCACTTTTCACATTAGGCGCAAAACTTGGGTGGATTTCAACTTTTCGCATGCTAATCCTGGTTTATATAGGCCTTATGTTGCCCTTCTCAATCTACCTTTTAACTAATTTTTTCAGGGCGATTCCAGTAAGTCTTACTGAGGCTGCCGAAATTGATGGAGCCTCTGATTTTAGAACCTTTAGATCTGTAGTTCTTCCACTTTCTGGTCCTCCGCTTATTACTCTCACGATTGTAAATTTACTGTGGGCCTGGAATGAGCTATTGCTTGCATTGGTCTTCTTGCAAAGTGATGATAAAAAGACTCTCATGGTTGGTATCACTGGATTTCAGAGTCGATACTCCTTATCTATCCCAACTATTATGGCCGGTATGACTATTGCGACGCTTCCATTATTTATTACCTATATTTTTGGTCAGCGCTATTTTATAACTGGCTTGACCGCCGGGTCAGTTAAGGGGGAGTAAGAATGGAGTTTCTAGTCTCAGTAAAGGTGGAAGTTCCACAGAATTTCCCGGACAATTGAGATCATCCCACTTGCAGTACACCCATTAGAAGAGGAAAAGTAATGAAGAAACTGGATCAAAAGGTAGCAATTGTCACCGGCGCTGCTCAAGGAATCGGTCGTGCGATCGCTGATGAATTAGCAATTGCAGGTGCTCATGTAGCTGTCTTTGACTTAAATTTAGAGGCTGCACAGACTGCCGCAGCCGAATTAGCTAAACATGGCGTTACTTCCAGAGGCTACGCCGTGGATGTTTCGAAGTCGAAAGTAGTTGACGAAGCCTTCGCAAAGGTTGTTGCTGATTTTGGTCACTTAGATATTTTGATTAATAATGCCGGAGTTTCATTTGTTGGTCCACACATCAAAGATGTTACCGATGAAGTTTGGGATATCAGCTTAGGGGTAATGCAAAGTGGAGTGTTTTACTGTATGCGCGCTGCAACACGATATTTTCTTCCTCAAAGATCTGGAAGCGTTGTGAATATTTCTTCTATCCGAGGATTCACTTCTAACCCAGGAAGAATTGCATACTGCGCAACTAAAGCTGCAGTAATAATGATGACTCGCGTGGCCGCAGCTGAATGGGCGCCATATGGAGTTCGCGCTAATGCAATCGCACCAGGAGTGCAGCGAACCCCTATGTGGGATATCGATGTTGAACTCGGCGTCGTTGACGAGGAGCGTGTATTAAGAGTTACTCCTGCTGGCCGCTTAGGAGATCCCAAAGAGATCGGCAAACTTGCTGTATTTCTCTGCTCTGATGATTCCAGTTTCATTAATGGCGATTGCATCACTATAGATGGCGGACTTACAACAGTTCCGATTGACGGAGCGGTTACTCGGCCAGAATGATTATTCACACTTTGGCCTCTGAAGATTTGAGCATTTGCGTACTGCCAGAAAATGGCGGGGCTATAACTCAAGGGGTTTTTCAGGGGCAAAATTTTCTAGCGATTCCGCCTTATCCTGCGGTAGAACCAAAGTTTTTAGGAACTGAGAACGACTGGTTGGCAGCGTGGAATGGCGGATGGCAGCCACTTCTACCTAACGCCGGCGGGCAATGCCTTGAAGGTAAATATCCTCAAGGTTTTCATGGGAACGCCTCACAAACAACATGGAATGTGTTGGAGAAAAGTGCACTTTCAATCTCTTTAGTGTGGAGCGATGAAAATCTACATAGTCAACGCTCAATAAATATCAACGAAAATGAAGTTAGCGTCTTAGGGTCAGTTGTTAATCTTGATAGTGAGCCTCGTCCTCTCATCGTGACAGAGCATTTAGTTTTGGGTTCAGATTTCTTGAATTCAAAAATAACATTAGAACCAGTGGGTAGTGCACAATTTAGAGAATTAGAGTACGACGGTTCTGGCAAAGGTACTGGGTTTGAACCATGGGAACGCTTTCAAAAAAACAGTTGGTCATCAGTTACTTCTCAGACACCAGCAAGAATGGGAGTTTTTTCCGATATCTCATGCATTCGAGTAAGTAATGAGAATTATGAGATTGAAATTTCATGGGATGCAAGAAATCTTCCCTATCTTTGGATTTGGGAGGAGATGGCATACACGCAAGAGCAGCCATGGAATGGCCAATACTTGGCACTGGGTATTGAACCCTCAAGTGCATCTGATGGAGTTGGTTTAGGTGGGGATAGTGCTAAAACTTTGGCAGTCAATGAAAAATTTAATTGGTCCGTACAGTTAAAAATCCAAAAGAGAGCGAGCAAATAAGATGGCAATTCGTGGAGCGATACAACATACTGGATTAACAGTGAGCAACTTAGAACGGTCTGTCGATTTTTATGTGCGAATCCTTGGTTGCACGCTGATCATGGCCCAGGAAAAAACAGGAGGCTATCTCGCCGAAATAGTTGGGTATCCCGGTGCCAGTGTAAAGATGGCGCATTTAAGTGATCCTGCCGGCCACCATGTCATTGAATTATTCGAATATGTCACGCCAGAGGTCTTGCCAGGCGATCTTGAGCCTCGACGAATAGGCAATGCTCATCTATGTTTTATGGTTTCTGATCTAGATCAAGTTTATTCTGCAATCCAAAATGAGGGAATTACTTTCATCTCAGGTCCTGTAGCAGTTGATACTGGTGCAAATGCTGGTGGGGCAGGTCTTTACTTGCGCGATCCCGATGGAATAACAATGGAGCTTTTTCAGCCCGCTCCAGGAACTGCTGCTTACAAACTTCTGCATGGTGAAAAATGAAAGATTTTACTGGCCAAGTTGTTGTAGTTACTGGTGGAGCAAATGGAATTGGCAAGGCAACATCTGAATTATTCGTGGAGCTGGGCGCCCAAGTAGTTGTTTTTGATCGGGAACAACCAGAGAATAAAGCGGGGATTGATAACCTCATGATTGACTTAGGCAACCTTGGTAACCTAGAGATTGCAATTGCTGATGTAGTTAAGAAGTACGGAAGAATCGATGTGCTTGTAAACGTTGCTGGAGTCTCTATTCCAAATACCATTCTAGACCTTGAGGTAGATAAGTACTTTACAACTCTAGATATCAATCTGCATGCGCCAATTTTTCTTATCAAACATGTTGGCAAGATTATGATCAAACAATCGTATGGCCGAATTGTTAACCTCACTAGTATTCATGGGAAATTGAGTGAACCCACTTCTACTGCCTATGACATTAGTAAGGCCGGTCTTGAAGCTGCTACACGAACCGCCGCCCTTGAGTTTGCAGAATTTGGTGTGCTGGTTAATGCAGTAGCCCCAGGCTTTGTTTCAACTCGTATGTCGATTGTCAATGGTGAAGATGAAATGGATAGTGATTGGTTTAAGGAGGTTTATATCAAGAATAAGCGCTTACCAATTGCTCGCCCGGCTTCGCCTGTTGAGATTGCTCACGTTATAACGTGGCTAGCAAGTTCTTCCAATACTTATGTAACCGGCCAAACACTTACCGTTGATGGCGGATTGTCAGCAAGGTTCTAAATTATGAAGGCAGCAACAACATTTAAAGGAATTGCATTCCCCGAGGCTTTGCGTTGGCATGCCGGTGAATTGTGGTTCTCTGATGTTCTAGCTGGTGTGGTGTACAGGGGCGATATCACTACTGGCCAATTACATACAGAGGCAGAGATTTCACCTGTCGTATCTGGTCTTGGATGGTTACGTACTGGTGAGTTATTGGTGGTGGACTGCGTTAAGAGGGCAGTGGTTAGAAAAGAATTAGACGGACAATTGTCAATGCATTCGGATTTAAGCTCTCATTGGGAATTTAGCGCTAATGACATGCTTGTTGATTCTGATGAAACAGTGTGGGTTGGAACCTACGGCTTTAATCCAGAAAAAGATTCTCCAGTCTCTGCCGATCTTGCTCGAATAGCTCATGGAATTGTTAGCTTTCCAGTCTCTGGATTAGTTTTCGCAAATGGAATTGCACGCATAGATGAAGAGAGAATCGTAGTTGCAGAGACCTTTGCCGATCGAATTTCAATTATTCAAACTAGTGGAGAAATCAAAGTTCTCAAACAGATTCAATTACCTAGTAATGCAACTCCTGATGGGCTTGTTGTCGATAACCAAGGTTTTGCTTGGGTAGCCTCAGCTTATGGCCAGGCAATTCTTCGTGTGAATCTTGAAACTGGTGAAGCAGAACGAGCGATTGAAATTCCAGATAGAGGTGTGTATGACTGCACCTTTGGTGGAGAAAATCTTGACAAGCTTTATGTTGCAACATCGGATACCGATGAGACACATGTCCTGCGGGATTTACCTGGAGAGATTCTTTGTTTTGATTTAACTTTAGAGTTTCCAGGCGTACAAGGAATGGGGAATAAATGACCACGGTTACACCAATCGTTGAAATCGAAACTAGTTAAGTTTTTTCTTACTTCGCAGTTTATTGGTACTGCTCTCACGGATAATAAAGTGGGTTTCTATCACTGTTTTACGGGGTTTTGCCCCGCGCATAATCTCAAGCAGAAGGCGGGCTGATTCTCGACCGATCATTTCAGCATCTCGATATACCGATGAAAGTGCAGGAAGGATAACGTCGAACATCGGCCATTCATCGATTGCTACAAAAGCGACATCATGTCCTATTGCCAGATTAAGGGAACGCAATGCCCGTATAGCACCAGCTGTTGCTCCAACTCCGCCAGTAAGAATTGCTGTAGGAACAGTGGGAGAAGAGAAAAGTAAGTATGTCTGGCGCTCAGCAAATTCTTCAGTGAAATTACCTAAACGAATATGATTTTCATTAATTGAGAGGCCATTTTCTGCAAATGCCTTCTTATATCCCTTGAGGCGCTCACGTGTGGTCAATACATCAGGCGTACCTGTTACAAAGGCAATTTCTCTATGTCCCTGATTAATTAGATGATTAACCGCATCACGCGTTCCACTTATGTGATTGGCAGTCACACTTCCGTATTCATATCCAGAAATCTGGCGATCAAGCAGTACAAGTGGTGAACGAAGATTCTGTAACGAGCTCTTTACGGCAGAGGATTTCTCAGAGATGAGTGATGCAATAATTCCATCGACTCTGCGCCTTCGTAGAACTGCAAAATTTTCCGACTCAGTAATCTCATCTCCGTTAGAACTCATCAAAATCATTGAATAACCCATTTTGCGCAGCTCTTGCTCACAACTTTGAGCGACTTGGGCAAAAAGTGGATTAGAAATATCAGTAATAATAAAACCGATGGTGCGTGTTTCACCACTTCGCATCGATTGCGCCAAAATATCTGGTTCGTATCCTAAAGCGCGAGTCGCCTCTTCAACTTTTTTTGCCATCCGCGCAGAGACATCTGGATGGCCTGATAAAACACGTGAAACACTTGAGATTGCTACCCCGGCCTTGCGCGCTACATCTTCCATTGTCGCAACTGGAAGAGGAGTTACATCATCTTCCCTCTTCCGTTTTGCCACGGCGTAAGTGTATGATATTTCTAGAAACGATTCCAGAAATTCCAGGAAGAGAGGCTTGATTGTGAACTCGATTACCAGAGTTGAAACCGAGCTGATCAGGGTGCCATTAGCGCGTACATATAAGGGTTCGTTTTATCAAATGACCCATCGCTCGACCGTACTTTTGCGCATATTTACCCAAGATGGAGCCATGGGTGAGGCCTATGTTGGCGATGAAGATGCAGGCCTCGGTGAAATTGATTCGATCATTCATGAGGAGATTGCACCTCGATTATTTGGTCAGGATGCAGTGGCGATCCAAAGGTGTTGGGAGATTGCTCGCCCGGCTACCTGGAATATTTTGCGAGATCGCAGATTAGGGCTTGTAGCAAGCGCCGCCTTTGACACTGCATTGTGGGATCTCATGGGTCGTACATTAAATATTCCGTTATGGAAATTATGGGGTGGATACCGAGAATCAGTTCCAGTAATTAGCATCGGTGGATATTACAACAGCAATTTGAGTATTGAAGAAGAGATTATATATTTGAAAGAAAAACACTTTGCCGGAATGAAATTTAAAGTCGGAGGCCTATCTCCTGCTGAAGATGCCGCAAGAGTTCGACTAGCGCGATCTGTTGCCGGACCAGATTTTAAAATTGCAGTAGATGCTAACCAAGGGTGGGATATTGAATCAGCTGTGAATTTTGCCAGACTTGTAGAAGATCAGGACATTATGTGGTTTGAAGAGCCCTGTCATTGGGAAAATGATCGCAGAGCAATGCGAGATGTACGTTTTAGAAGTGGCATTGCAGTGTGTGCTGGCCAAACTGAGATGTCGGCTGCTGGTTGCCGCGACCTCATGGAAATTGGTGCAATTGACTATTGCAACTTTGATTCATCATGGTCGGGTGGTCCAACTGAATGGCTGCGCGCAGCAGCAATAGCTACAACATATGGGGTCAAGATGGCTCATCATGAAGAAGCTCAAGTCTCTGCCCACTTGATAGCATCACAACCCCATGGAACATATATTGAATTTTTCCACCCAGAGCGTGATCCAATTTGGCACAATATGATTTCAAATGCGGCTCCACTAAAAAATGGAAATTTAGCGCTTCCAACTGATCCAGGACTTGGTTGGGTGCTCGACCGTAGTTACATCGCTAAATATCGGATTAATGAACGGGCCACAAAAGCTAAATAAGCTTTAATATCTCAGCTCGCTCCTGTACTAATCGGAGAATTAATCCACCAAAGAGTGAGTTGCACCAAGCAAACCAAGGTCGGGTGTAATCATTGGCATTATCAATGTTAAAGGACTCATGAAGTAGGCCAGTTCCAACGCTAGATTTAATTAGAATCCTCAGGCAGTTCAGTATCTCTTCATCGTCAGTACTGGTGCTGACCTGAATAATGAGGGAGATTGGCCAAATTGAATCTTTGCCCGTGTGAGGTGATCCGATTCCAGAACCAAGTGCTCCAGAAAAGAATTGAGGATTTTCATCGCTGAGAATATATGCCCGAGTGGCTTTATAAATATCATCATCAGTTGTTATCACGCCAAGGTATGGAAGGGATAAAAGGCTGGGAACATTTGCATCATCCATACACACTGCATTGCCTAATCCATCTACTTCAAAGGCGTATATTGTTCCAAAAATAGGGTGCTCAATATGACCATACTTTTGAATACCAGAAGAGATATCTTCAACAAGTTCGTCAACGGTTGCAATTAGCTCATTAAGTTTGAGATTATCTAATAATTCACGCAAGCTCTGCAAAGTTTTTAATGCAAATAGATTTTCTGGGATGTTAAAGGGATAGATACATGCATCATCTGATGCACGAAAGGCAGATGCGACCATTCCTGTAGGCATATAGCTGGGACCATATCCTTGATTACTAAGGGTATCTATTGGATTTGAAGTCACTCGATCAAAGAAATATGGCCCGTGTCCATAAAATCTCTGTTCAACCTTTAAGGTCTCAAGAATAAGAGAGATCGAATTGCGCCATTGCTCATCAAATGGTTGATGGCTTTGTGTAAGTTTCCAGTAAGCAGTTGCTAAGGCGATTGGATAGATAAGAGAATCTAACTCCCATTTACGCTCGTGCACCCCAGGTAACATCTGCGTCATATCGGTTGCATGAATACCTAGCTTTTCCTCATCATAGAAAGCGTTGGCATATGGATCTAGAAGGATGCACCGTGCCTGATTAGCAATGAGCCCAGTTAGGAGTGTGTCTATTTCTGCAGAAGTTTTTGCTAACGGTAAATAATGCCAAACTTGCGCTGTTGAATCTCGTAGCCACATAGCCTCGATATCACCAGTAATTATGTATGTGTGGTTTTTCCCATCACGAATATAGTTATAGGCGGTGGTATCAACTGTGTTGGCAAAGGTATTAATAAAGAGATGACGTAACTCTGGATTATCAATCTTTTGGGAGATTTCATCTAAGTAGACATCTAGCTCTGTTGAATAAAATGCACGATTTTCAGGAGATGGCCGTGCCCAATTCTGGAAGTTACTAAAATTTTTAAGCTTGTTCAAGCAGAAATCTCTTCAAAAATTAGAATCATAGCCGAATTATCCTTGAGATTATTTTCAACTGTCAATGTTCCTTGATGAGCCTTGAAAAGAATTTCATCACTCACTAAGTTTCTAATTTGATAGGTAGCCTCCGGTTTTGGAGGTGAGTAAGTAATGCTGGGCAGATGTGATCCCCCATCTAGCTGATAAATCGTCAAGAGTGGAGCTTGGTTATTGGTTTCTATTGCAAAAGCAACGGTTCGAGAACCCTTGCCATCGCGTTCTGGTTGAGGAGTTAAGTGATTGATAAATGCAGCATTTTGAAAGCGTGGTCTAAAATACTTTTTGTAAATGGAAACAAAATCAGTCACTATTTGCATTTTGGATTCAGAAAATTCAGGTAACCGTGCACTAATTCCAAAACCGCCTAGCAAAGTAATAGATAGCGCAAACTCTAAATCGGCATCGGATGAATTTTGCGCAGTAAATAACTGCTTGGCATGATCTCCGTGCCATTGACTATCGCACCAACCCAGGAGTTTTTCAGGTGGAAAGAACAACGACGAGGCCCAAAAGCATGCCAGCGAATGTTCTGGCCAGTCCGGATCACTGGCAAAACCCATATCTACATGGGTTGCCATTTCTAAATCCCAACGCAAACCACCTGAGCTGCAGTTTTCAATGGTTAGATCTGGATAATCTGCCTTTAACCTATCTAATAATGCATAAAGGCTTTGCAGATGAGCATTTAACCCTGAAGTTGACCCATGGCCGTGGTCGGCGCGATTACAACCAGCACCTGGATCCACATTGAAATCCATCTTTATCCATGATGCACCACATTCTTGAATCAAAGCCTTAGAAATTTTCAAAGCCCAAGTCAATGCATCGGGATTACCAAGGCACACATATTGCAAATTCTCCCCGTTATGTTGGGCCACAAACTCGGGATGAATCTTTGCAAGTTCAGCCTTTTCTCCCAGTGCTTCAATTTCTAACCAAATTCCGAACTCAATACCTAATTTACGAATGGCATTAGCGATATTTCCTAATCCGCTTGGGAAGCGTTCTATATTTCTTTGATCCCAGTCTCCACGCAGGTGGTGCCAATGTGAATCCTTTGTGGCTGGTCCAAACCAACCAGCATCTAAAACAGCTACTTCAATTCCAGCCTTTTTGGCACAAGCAGCATTAGCCAATAAAGTTTCTTCATCAATATCTATATCTTCATATGGCCACCATGAATTCCACTCTGTTAATAGTTTGGGCACACCGTGGGTATCTAAATCTCGAAAATCGGCGATAAATTCGCGCATCGCAGAATTGATTCCTCCAGATTGAACAGTTTTTGTTATCAGAGGCGTTTCATCGCTGTCGCTAGTAACAGTTATTTCAATACTATTTAATTGAGGAGTGCAGGTTATGTGCCAGTTTCCAGACCAAGCAACAGCGAGAAAGTGCGCACTTGGTCCGTCTTCGATAATGATGAATGGGTGATGACCCTTACTTGAGCGCCCAGCAGTTACGGCAATATCAAGGCCAGATTGCGCCCTGATTTGATGCGGAGTCCACTCGGTGCCCCAATCCGAACTCCAATAGTGGATTCGAGCCGACGAGAGATCATCAAAAGTAACGATGTAGTTTTTAGAAGTTATCACGATGACCCGATTCCCGTGGATACGCCTCTTACTAAATATTTAGAACTAATTGCCAGAAGGATTAGCGTAGGCGTAGCAGTTATGCATAATGCTGCAGCTACTAGTGGTTGATTAGTGGTGTATCGACCTCCGATGCTGGCAAGAGCTGGAGTAAGCAAACGCATTCCTTGATCAGGCAAAATCAAATATGCATATAACAGCTCATTCCACATACCTAAAAACTGAAGCACAGCCAGAGTAGTAAGACCTGCAGCTGCATTTGGTATCGCAATCTTGAAGAAGGAAGTGAAAAAGCCTGCTCCATCGATTCTAGCTGCATCCAAAATAGTATCTGGGACTGCACTAAAAGTTGATTTTAAGAAGAAAACACCAAATGGAATATTTGTACCGATATAAACAAACATTAAGCCATGTAAGTGGCCAACAAGTGAGAATTTAGAAAGCAAAAGATAGATAGGAATAATCAATATCTGGCTTGGCAATAACATCACGGCAATAAATGACCAGTTGATTATCTTGCTTCCCGGGAAGTCATATTTTGCCAGAGCAAAACCGGCAAGAGAAGAAAAAACGATAGAGGTAGCCAGGCTAACCCCGACCACTATGACCGTATTTCGTGCTGCAGCTCCTAGCGAGTAGTTATTAATTAATATTCTGTAGCTATCAAGAGTAAAGAACTTTGGAAGACCGTAAGCATTTTTTACGTAGTCCTCTAAAGTTCGACCCGAAGTAATCGCAACATAGAAAAGTGGATATAAAGTCGTAACCGCAACGCTTAGTAATGCCAGAAAAATAATTATATTAGCTCGCCATTTGAATTTTCTCACTTCTAGCGACCATCATCATTCTTAAGGTATTTACTCTGGGCGATCGTCAGAACGGAGATAACTCCGAATATAATTATTGCCAATGCAGAGCCTTGACCCATGTCAAAGGCCGAGAATGCTTTTTGATAAACCAAGTAGTCCAAAGTGGTAGTTGAATAGAGTGGGCCGCCGGCAGTCATTACGAAGATGAACCCAAACAATGATGTGAATGTATACAAGGTGTTAATGATTGAGACAAAGGCTAGCTGCTGGCGAATGCTGGGAATAATGATGTACCAAAATCTCTGCCACCATCCCGCTCCATCAACTTCAGCTGCAGCAAAGAGATCGCTATCTATGCTCATTAACCCACTGAGCAAAATCATCATGGCATAACCAAAGCCAGCCCAGATAAGGGCAAGGATGACGACAAAAATCGCCATATTTGCCCGAGCAAAGAAATTGATAGGCGTAAGACCAAGAGAGATAAGTGCTGAGTTAATTGGCCCATTGAGGGTAAAGGCCGAACGAAACATTAATCCGATGACAGATGTTGAAAGCACTGAAGGTAAGAAGAAAATGATTCTAAAGAATCGCCAACCCCAAATCTCTTGATAGAGAAGTACAGAGGTAAATAGACCTAGAAAGATTACGATTGGAATTGCAATAAGGAACTTGAGATTTGTTACAAAAACCTGATGCACCAATGGCGCAGCAAATATATCGACGTAGTTCTTAAAACCAATGAATTTAGAAGTAACACCATCTGTTTTTAAGAAGGATATCCATACTGCGTATCCGATTGGGTAAAACAATAACGAGGCAACGACAAGAAAGGCCGGAAGTGCGGCAAATAATCCAGTTCGTTGCTTTTGTCGAGTTAA